>QIDW01000059.1 GCA_003230435.1 Acidimicrobiia bacterium
CGGGTCACGTCCTTCTGCTCCGTGTGAATGCCTGCCACAGCTTCTTGCTCTATCTGCTCCGACGTTGACCCAGGCAATAGAGAACCCTCCTCGCTTCCAGCTCTGCTTTCGAACTAACCTCAAGTGTCCGAAGTTTGTGTTCAGTCTATTTGTACACCTTCCAGTCGGATAGAATGTCAAGTCCCAGACGGAGGATTTATTGAGAATCGGAGAAGTCGCCCGGGAAACGGGCGTGCCCACCAAGACGATCCGCTACTACGAAGACATCGGACTGCTACCTGAGCCCGACCGGGCTGACAATGGATATCGGGAATACGGCTCGGACACGGTCGACCGGCTCAGGTTTGTCCGTGACGCCCAGGCGACGGGCCTGTCGCTGACAGAGATAGCTTCAATCCTCGATCTTCGAGGACACGGCGAGACCACGTGCCACCATGTGCTCGAGCTCCTGGAAAGGCATCTGAGCGACCTCGACCGCCATATCGAGACCCTGCACAAGACGAGAGATCACCTGGACGCACTCACCGAGCGGGCACGAAACCTCGATCCAGCCGAGTGCACCGACCCCTATCGTTGCCAGACCATTTCAGAGGATGCGGGGAACCCGGTCGGAAAAAAGCGTCGTCAAGGCGCACACCTTCATCTCGCACCACAAGGCCACTCACACCACTAGGCAGGAGTCCCAACCCTTCCGGGACACCTGGCCCACCTGAACGGGACCAAATCCTCTACTCAGCAGACACTTATCGGACGATCATGTGAATAGTTTCACAAGCAGAAAGGATGTGTGAAATGGCCAAGCGACTACAAACGCTAGGAATTGTTCTCGCGTTGATCGGCTTCGGATTCGTGATCGCCGGCGGAGTGGCATTCGCTCAGGTCCAAAACGGATACGGCTCTCTACAAGCCTTCAGCGAGGCACAGAACGTGCAGTTGAGCTACAACGAAGACGGCCAGCTCATCGACCGGGGCACGACAGAGGGTGCAGCGGCAATCATGACGCTGCTCACCGACGACTGGGGGTACCCGGTTGTCGAGTCGGACCTGGATCCCAATGACCCGCTCGTCAACACCTCCACTGAGTACATGTACCAGATGGCGGCCGTCGGGTTCCACGTCCTCAACGGGACCCAGACCGTGGTGCTCGCCGAGGACGTCGAGTACAACGGCGAGGTCTTCACAGCTGGCGAGTACCAGTTCGATGTCGACGGGCGCTACTGGACGGACTTCGACCGTAGCAATCCCATTGAAGGGCCCGCCCGGTCCCAGGCATGGAGCGGCACAGTGCATGGTCTCTTCGGCGAACTCGGTGTGGGCACAGTGACCCACGCGGCCCTCCAGTTGGGTCTGGCGATCGCCGGAACCCTCGCAGCCATCGGCCTGACCGCCCTGGTTGCCGGATTCGGGCTGATCTGGGTTAGCAAGGAAGGCCCCGAGGTGGTCGTAGTGGGCTCCGCCGAGCGGCACCGCGAACCGTCAATGGCAGGTTGATACAAAACTCAAACACCCAGAGTTAGTGAGGGGCCCCTCGAGGGCCCCTCACACTGATCAGAGAGAGATGTCGGACGTGTCTGTCCCTCGAACCATCCGGACCGAAGTGGGCCCTGTCTCCTCGGTGAGCGGGATTCGCTTTTTGCCCGATGCGGCGATTACCCAGAACGATTCCAGTGTCTCAGGGAATCGGTCAAGCAGAGTCCGCGCGGTGGGGCTGGCCGTGTATTCGATGTGTTCTTCGATCAACGAGGAGATGTCGGCGGCCTCGATCTCGGTCGGGCGTCGGGCGTTTGGCGCCGTCTCCGCGATCCGCCCCTTGAGCTTGACCTCGGGGTCCCACACGTAAGCAATCCCACCTGTCATCCCGGCGCCAAAATTGCGACCAACGTCGCCCAGAATCAGAACGGCTCCTCCGGTCATGTACTCACATCCGTGGTCCGAGCAGCCCTCGACCACGGCGGTTGCGCCCGAATTTCGCACTGCGAACCGCTGACCGACCGTGCCGGCCAGAAAAACCCTTCCCGCAGTGGCTCCATAGAGAACTGCGTTCCCAGCCACATGAGGAGTCGGGCCGTTCACCCGCCGCACCGGCGAGACCGAGAGGACACCTCCGCCCATGCCCTTGCCGACGTAGTCGTTGGCCACACCCTTCAGTCGGAGGGTCACACCTGACGAGAGCCACGCGCCGAAACTCTGGCCGGCCGTGCCCGACAGCTTGACGTCGACCGTTCCCTCGGGGAGACCGCCCCGTCCGTGCTCCGCTGTGATGGCTCCTGACAGTCTCGCTCCTATGGTCCGATCGATATTCCGAATGGGATACGCCAGCCGCACTGATGCACCATGGGTGATTGCCTCCTCAGCATCAATGACTAGCCGCGTTGAAAGACTCGACAACGGAATCGGTTGGTAACCGGAATGCTCCTTACGTCCTTGCGAAGCAACGAGTATTGCCAGGAGGTCGGCCGCCAGCGGGTGCTCGGCGTCGATGGGACGCAAAAGATCTGCTCGGCCGACGACCTCCTCGATCGTCCGGACACCCAACGCGGCGAGATGATGACGCACTTCTTCGGCCACATGCCGGAAAAGCATCACAACCTGGTCGGCACCACCGGTGAACTTGGCCCTCAGATCCTCCCGCTGTGTTGCGATCCCCACCGGGCAAGTGTTCAGATGGCAACGTCGCGTCATTTTGCAGCCCATAGCAAGAAGCGGCAGCGTCCCGAAGCCGAATCTCTCGGCGCCGAGCAGGGCGGCCACGACAACATCGCGTCCTGTGCGAAGACCCCCGTCGGTCTCCAGAACGACCATTGACCGGTGTGCGTTGGCGACCAGAACCTGATGGGCTTCGGCGATACCCAGCTCCCATGGAGAGCCTGCATGTTTGATCGAAACGAGTGGCGAAGCGCCGGTACCTCCCTCCGAGCCCGAGATGGTGATCACATCCGCACCGGCCTTGGCCACACCAACAGCGATGGTTCCCACACCAGGCTCACTGACCAGTTTGACCGACACGCGGACGCGGGGTTTGAAGGCCTTGAGGTCATAGATCAACTGCGCCAGATCCTCGATGGAGTAGATGTCGTGATGCGGCGGAGGTGAGATGAGGGTGACACCACGCTCGGTGTGTCGCAGCCGGGCGATCTCGGTCGTCACCTTGTGGCCGGGAAGCTGCCCCCCTTCCCCGGGCTTGGACCCCTGAGCCATCTTGATCTGGAGTTCTTCGGCCGAGTTCAGATAGGCCGGGGTGACTCCGAAACGCCCCGAGGCGACCTGTTTTATCGCTGAGTTGCGGGGACTGGCGAACCTGGCAGGATCCTCTCCCCCTTCACCCGAGTTGGAACGACCACCGATGAGGTTCATCGCCAAAGCCAGCGCCTCGTGAGCCTCCTTCGAAAGCGCCCCAAGCGACATGGCGGCGGTGGTGAACCGCCTCATGATGTCCGCTGCGGGCTCGACCTCCTCGAGAGGTATGGGATCTCGCTGCACAAACGTGAGAAGATCGCGGATCAGGGCCGGTTTTCGTGCGCCAATCGTCTCCAGATAACGTTTCCAGTCGTCCGTTTCTCCTGAGCGCACCGCCTTCTGCAGGTCAAGGACCACCTTCGGGCCCGTGATATGAGTGTCTTCGCCTCGCCTGTGTTTGTAGAACCCGCCGGATTGCTGGTCGCCACCCTCGTACCTGGCATGTCGCTCCAGTGCCTGTTGGGCAAGGTCCTCCAGACCAATGCCGCGAAGACGTCGCGGCGCATTGCGAAAAGCGAAACGGCACACCAGTTCAGAAAGGCCGATTACTTCAAATAGCTCAGATCCGCGATATGCCGAGAGGGTGCAGATGCCCATCTTCGACATGATCTTGAGAAGGCCTTCCTCGAGGGCCGAGCGGTAGTTCTCCTGTGCCAGAACCGGATCGACATCAACGGCCCCGGAGGCTGCAAGGTCACGCACCTGATCGATTGCCAGATAGGGATTCACCGCCGAAGCGCCGAAGCCGATGAGACACGCCAGATCGTGGGCATCTCTCGGCTCTCCGGAGACCACGACGAGCGACACGTCTCCTCTGACTCCTTCGTCGATCAGGTGGTGGTGTACTGCTCCTAAGGCCAGGAGAATCGGGATGGGAGCAAAGGAGGCGTCGGACTCGCGATCCGAGATCACGACAATCGCTGCTCCGAGCTTCACGGCCTGGGCTGCCTCGACGCAAATCTCGTCGATCCTTTTCTTGATGCCGCCGGCTCCTTCGGAGGCTTTCCACGTCACTGCAATCCAATGGGAGAAGAACCTGCGGTCGCCTGATCGAACTATCGACTCCAACTCGGCGTCCGAGAGAACCGGGCTTGCCAGTTCGATCAGGTGGGCCTGACGGGGTGTGTCCTCGAGCAAAGGTCCGCGACGCCCGAGCTGGATGCGTAGGGACATCACAAGCTTTTCCCGTATCGGATCCATCGGCGGGTTCGTAACCTGGGCGAACAGCTCGTGGAAGTACTGAGTGAGCCTTCTCGGTCGATCCGAGAGCACCGCGAGACCCGTGTCGTCTCCCATCGACCCGATGGGCGTGATCCCGAGCGCCATGTCGGCAAGAACCAGACGTCGCTCTTCTGCGGTGTAACCGAAGACACGATTGAGCGCAGCAGCGTCGAATCGATCGTCGGCCAGTGCATCGAATGGCGCTGCGATGCGAAGAGTCTCGGTGGTCACCCATTCGTCGTAAGGCTGGAGCGCAGCAAGTGCGGTTTTGACCTCGGCTGATTGTCTGACCTCTCCCGACTCGCGGTCGAAGACGATCACCTCTCCGGGCCCGAGCTGGCCGGTGTCGACGGCACGAATCTCCTCCTCAGGGCACACACCCGCTTCCGACGCCACCAGGATCACATCGGGGGTAATCGTCCAACGTGCGGGGCGGAGACCGTTGCGGTCCATTCCAGCAAGAAGGGACACCCCGTCAGTCGCGGCGATTGCGGCGGGTCCGTCCCACGGCTCGGTGAGGAAGGCGTGATACTCGTAGAAGGCGCGCATTGCCGGATCGAGGTCGTCGACGTTCTCCCACGAAGCAGGGATCAAAAGCTCCTTGACATGGCTGAGTGACCGACCGCTCTGCATCAACAGCTCGTACACGTTGTCGAGGCTTCCGGAATCGGAGATACCCGGCTGGAGGAAGGGGAGAATGTCCTCAAATCGATCCCCCCACACGCCGGGTGTGGCACCCTTCTCGCGAGCAAGCATCCACGAGCGGTTCGACTGGATCGTGTTGATCTCACCGTTGTGAGCGAGAGTCCGGAAGGGCTGGGCGTTCTCCCACGCGGGGAATGTGTTCGTCGAGTAGCGCTGGTGAAAGATCGCAAAGCTCGTCTCGAAGCCGGGATCTCTCAGGTCCCAATAGAACCCTGCGATGTGGCTGGCGGTGAACAAGCCTTTGTAGACAACAGTGCGGCTGGAGGCCGACGGAATCGAGAGGCCGGGGCTTGCGTCACGTTCGATTCGCTTGCGAGCCAGATAGAGCGCACTCTCGAACTCGTCACCCTCAACGTCGCCGGTGACGATCGCCTGCTCGATGAGTGGCAGCACGACCCGGGCATGTTCGCCGAGCACGGAGGGGTCGATCGGTACCGAACGCCATAGCAGGACGCGAAGGCCTTCTTCCTCGAGGGACTCCGTGATCAGAGAACGCGAAGATGCTGCGTCCATGGGAGGGAGAAAACACATCAGCACACCGATTCGCGCTGCCGGAAAGTTCACCTGGTGGCTGCCAAGCTCCCGACGAATCAGCCTGTGCGGGACCTGTGTGAGCAGACCTGCACCATCTCCCGTGCCATCGGCAGCACGAGCACCCCGATGGTCGAGCCTCTGTAGACACTCAACAGCCAGACGGGTCATGCGGTAGGAAGGAACGCTGTCGAGGGCAGCGATAAACCCGACGCCGCAGGCGTCGTGTTCAACACCAGGATCGATATGAGGTGTCGCCAATCCGAACCTCGGGGTAAGAGCGAGGCATTGTAGGTGCCTCTTCCACGACACAAGAATAGAAACGGGTGCCTTGCCCCTTCGTCGTCTCGATGGCATACTCCCTACCCAAGTAAATACACGCGCTCATCTAGAGCGGCTGAGGGACAGGCCCGTAGAAGCCGCGGCAACCGACTCTTTCGAGAACGGTGCCAATGCCTGAACGATGAGCAGCCCGTGGCGGTACTCCCGCCCGAGGCGCTCTGGAGCGCGTCGGACATAGGAGACCAATGCTGTGGAATTTGCAACTTCTCTCAAGTGCCGGGAATGCGAACGCACGTACGAACCCGGACCCCGTTACTTCTGTGAATGGTGTTTCGGACCTCTCGAGGTCACATACGACTACGACGGAATCTCTGAAATCGTCACCAGGGAGAGCATCGAAGCGGGCCCACCTTCGCTGTGGCGCTACGCCGATCTTCTGCCCGTCTCCCATTCGGCAAGAGCTGATCTCGGCGCCGGCCTCACCCCACTGATCAGGGCAGACCGTCTCGCCAAAGAGCTGGGTCTCAACGATCTTTGGATCAAGAACGACAGCCTCAACCCCACCAACTCATTCAAGGATCGGCCAGTGACTGTTGCCTTGTCCAAGGCGGTGGAGTTTGGGTTCAAGACCGTGGCCTGTGCGTCAACAGGCAACTTGGCCAATTCGGTAGCGGCTCATGCCGCTCACGCCGGACTCGACTCGTACGTTTTTGTCCCCCATGACATCGAACCAGCGAAGATCGTCGCTGCGGCAATCCTTGGCAATGTCGTCGAAGTCGAGGGCAACTACGACGCGGTCAACCGGCTCTGTGTGGAGCTTCACGACACCTATGAGTGGGGATTCGCCAACATCAACCTGCGCCCCTATTACGCCGAGGGGTCTAAGACGATCGCCTTCGAGACGGCGGAGCAACTGGGCTGGAAACTGCCCGACCATGTCATAGTCCCGGTGGCCAGCGGGGCCCTTCTGACCAAAGTCAAGAAGGGTTTCGACGAGCTCGTTGAGGTTGGTCTGGTGCCCGACGACAAAGAGGTGCGAGTTTCAGGCGCTCAAGCCGAGGGCTGTTCCCCGGTCGCTGTCGCCTTCGAGAACGGCTCGGAGGACATTCGGCCGCAGAAACCCGACACTATCGCCAAATCGCTGGCCATCGGAGATCCGGCAGACGGCTATTACGCCCTTCGGGCCGTAAGGAAATCGGGAGGCGCGGTGGCGGCAGTCACTGATGAGGAGACTGTCGATGCGATCCGATTGCTAGCCCGGACCGAAGGGATCTTCACCGAGCCCGCCGGGGGCGTGACCATCGCCTCTCTCGTGAAGCTCGCCTCGCAGGGAATCGTGGACCCTTCCGAGCGAGTCGTTGCCTTTGTCACCGGGCACGGTCTCAAGACGCCGGAAGTCGTCGAGGCCCGTGCCCTGGCCAGGATCCCAGCGAATGTTGCAGGCTTTCAAGAAGCACTGGAGAAAAAGGAGTAGCCATGTCAGCAGTAGTCAAGATCCCCACATCGCTGCGAGGACTCACTGGAGGCTCCAGCGAGGTCGAGGTTCCGGCCGGCCGGTTGGGTGAGGTGATCACCAATCTCACCGATACCTACCCGGATTTGGGCGAGCGTCTTCTCGACGAGAAAGGCAATCTTCGTCGGTTCGTCAACGTCTTCGTTGCCGAGGACGACATCCGATTCCTTGAAGGTCTCGAAACAGAGGTCTCGTCAGGTCAGGTCGTGACCATCCTTCCCGCTGTCGCCGGGGGTTGAAATGAGTTTGAGCTATCAAGACCTGATAAACGAGGCGAAACACGAGATCCCTGAGATCGAACCGGCGGACCTGGCCGATCTGATCGGCAGGGTCGCCATTTTCGACGTCCGCGAATCCGACGAGTATGAACAGGGTGCCATTGCAACCGCCAAGTTGCTGCCCAGAGGCCTTCTCGAGGGTGCAATCGACAAGCACATCGATGACCCCGGTGAGAAGATCGTCGTCTATTGCGCCGGCGGAGCAAGGTCGGCTCTCGCTGCTCAGACCCTGACCCGCATGGGTTATTCCAACGTTTCCTCCCTGCAAGGCGGATTCGGGCGCTGGAAGAGTGACGGTCACCCGTGGGGACTGCCAGAGGCACTCAGTAACGATCAGAGAGGCCGCTACAGCAGACACATCCTGTTGCCCGAGGTCGGGGAGGAAGGCCAAATACGACTCCTGGAGTCGAAGGCCCTCATTGTCGGAGCCGGTGGGCTCGGGTCACCCGCGGCGCTCTATCTGGCTGCTGCCGGCGTGGGGACCATAGGGATTGTTGATTTCGATGTAGTCGACGCAACCAATCTGCAGAGGCAGATACTCCACAACCTCGATCGAGTCGGTCAGTCAAAGGTGGAGTCGGCGCGGGAGACGCTTACCGCTCTCAATCCGGACGTCAAGATCATCACCTACGACGAGAGACTCTCCGCCGAGAACGTCCTCCAGATCTTTTCCGGCTACGACGTCGTGGTTGACGGTGGTGACAATTTCCCGACGCGTTATCTGGTTAACGATGCGTCGGTGCACCTGGGCATACCTGTCGTGCACGGTTCGATATTCCGGTTCGAGGGGCAAGTGACTGTCTTTGAGCCCTACACGGGACCCTGCTACCGATGCCAATACCCCGAGCCACCACCACCCGAGCTTGCCCCCAGTTGCGCAGAGGCCGGCGTTCTCGGGGTCTTGCCGGGCGTCATCGGAACCCTCCAAGCCATGGAGGTACTGAAGATCCTGCTGGGGATTGGAGACACTCTCAGCGGTCGTCTGCTGACCTATGACGGGCTGAGCCAGGAGTTCAGGACTCTTCGTATCAGACGCGATCCGACATGTCCGGCATGCTCGGACGAGAGTCATCCGCCGGCGATCGTCGAGTACGACCAGTTCTGCACTCCCGCCGGGGTCGTCGCGCGGGCTGGATAACCCCGGTCAACTGCCATAGCGAATGCTGAGTCATATCTGGTGGATCGACAACTCGTCAGGAGGGTGGAACCGCAAAGCCGCAGGTGGGGCCGGGGGCAGACGACAGTCGTCCGTCCAGCGTAGCCAACGGAGCGTCTAGCGATTCGGCGAGCGCTACGTACCAGGCGTCGTATGTGGTGACCGTTGTACGCAACTGCCAGATTCGTGCCGCGAACGGTTCGTACGGGTAGAGATCCGCCGTTAGATCGAGAAGGTCCGCATGGGCAAGAGCAGAGATATGAGGTGACAAATCGCGAGCCAATTCGGCTCGACGGAGCACACCTGCGACTTCCACAGGCATCAAGTGCGGCGCTGATAACCGGCCTGCACGCAGCTGATGCTCAGCCCAGTCCCCAATCGCGCCCGAATCGACGAGCGCAGCGACCACAACTGACGCGTCGACAATCTTCACTGGCGATCTGCGTCCCGATACTGGAGGATCTTCTCCACCGACAAGCTCGATCGGGTTGCTCGCTTTCGCTGCTCCACCCGCAAGAGCAAGGTATCAATATCGGTCTTGCGGGCGAGTTCGATCATCTCGCCCCGCAAGTATTCCTGAAGTGATCGTCCACTGCGAGCAGCCCGAGCAGCCAACTCGTCACGAGTCTCGTCTGGAACATTCCGAATTGTTATCGACGTCGGCACGCAAGCATTATGCATGCTCTGCTGCTATATTGCAAGCCTGCTTTCTGCCCTTGATGGCATTGGTACCAACGGAGCCTTCCCAGGTAGGCAGAGTCCTAGCGAGGTCAATCGGCTTGTAGGTCTGCCGCGTCTCGATGTGACGGTCTACCGCCGTGGCGATCCGCCGGAGCTGAACCATCATCGTCTCGAAGCCGTCCAGGGTGAGACTTTGCTTGCCGTCGCTGAGTGCCGACTCCGGGTTGTTGTGAACTTCGACGATGATCCCATCGGCTCCCGCTGCCGCTGCCGCTCCGGCCAGGTGCGGCACCAGTGAGCGCTCCCCCGCCGCGTGGCTGGGGTCGACGATGACGGGTAGATGGGTTTTCCGTTTCAACACCGGCACGGCGCTGATATCGAGCGTGTTGCGAGTCGTGGTCTCGAAGGTCCTGATCCCTCGTTCGCAAAGGACCACCTGTGGATTCCCCGCCGACACCACGTATTCCGCTGCGAGCAGGAGTTCCTCAACCGTTGACGAGATTCCTCTTTTCAGCAACACCGGGCGGGACTGGGCCCCGACTTCGGAGAGCAGACGGAAGTTCTGCATGTTGCGGGCGCCGATCTGGAGCATGTCCGCGTATTTGCCGACCACATCGACGTCTTCTGGGGCGACCACCTCGGTTACCACGGGAAGGCCGGTTTGCTCACGAACCTCGGCCAAGAGCACCAGACCCTCTTCGCCGAGGCCCTGGAAGCTGTATGGCGAACTGCGTGGCTTGAATGCCCCACCCCGCAGCATTCGCGCCCCGAATCGTGCCACGACTTCGCCGACTGCGGCGAGCTGATCTTCATCCTCGACAGCGCACGGACCCGCCATTACCACCACTTCGGTGCCCCCTATCCGTACGTCGCCAACCCGGACCTCAGAGTTCTCCGGATGATGATCTCGAGAAACCTGAGGGTATGGCGCGGCAATAGCACGCAGTTCGGCCACGCCGGGCATCGATTCGATCTCTCCGGCAAGTGACTGCGCCTCAGTGCCGATCAGCCCGATGTGTGTCTCCTCTCCGATCTCACTGACCAACAACCGGCCTCCACGACGCTCGATGAATCGGACAACACTTGCCTTCTGCTTGAGGGAACATCCGGAGTCGAGGACCACGATCATGCGGGGACCTCCGT
>QIDW01000393.1 GCA_003230435.1 Acidimicrobiia bacterium
CTCCGAGCTGATTCGCTTGTGCGGTGATGTCACCGAGTTCGACGTGGATCGCTCCCGTGACATGGTTTGTCTGCCATTCGGAGGACTGTCGGACGTCGACGATTGTGCGGTCGGCACTGACACTCCCCGCCGGAATGAGGTCGGTCTGTGACACGGGCCGACCGGCGGCACGCCAGGCGCCGATCCCACCTTCGAGTCGCCCTTTCGGCGGCTCGAAGCCGACGTTGAGGGTCTGCCACACCAGATTCGTTGTGTCCTGGTCATCGTCGACAACGATGACGATGGGGCGGTTCGGGTCAGCGAGCCATCCCAGCCATGTCCCAAACTGATCCCGCAACTCGATCGAGAGTGAGTCCGGTATATGGCCAGCCGCATACCGGTCGATCGGACGGGCATCAACGACTACGGCACCGCCAGTTTGCAGGGTGTCGACTTCGTCCGCGGAGAGTGGATGAAGGACCGGTGGGGCCGCGCCGTAAACGGCCGGTCCGGCACGGTTGAGGTCTCGCATCCGGCTGAAATAGGCCGGGTAGGTTCCCAGTCCCCCGAGCAGTCTCGTCACGAAATCGTCCTCGGTGTCGGCTTGCAGGAGCGGGTTCGAGCGCCGTTCCCTCCCAATCGTCGTTGTCCTCTCTCCGGTGGGTGCAACGGAACAGAATGACCCGGCTCCATGGGTCGGGTACACCGCCAGGTCGTCGGGGAGCACCAGGAGCTGGTCCCGGATCGAACGGTACGGCTCGGTCAGGTCCGGTGAGAGCAGGTCGGTACGTGCGACACCGCCCGCCATGAGCGTCCCACCCGAAAACAGCGCAAGCGGTGAGGCATCATCCAACAACAGATATGCGAGGTGTTCCGGAGTATGCCCCGGGGTCGCGATCGCACGGAGGGTCAACCCACCGAGGTCGATCTCGTCTCCGTCGTCGAGTCGGCGGTAGTCGAAAGACAGGTCGCTTCCCGCGGGGGCTGCAAGCGCCGCTCCCTCTGCCATGAGTTCGCGGCTACCGGAGACGAAGTCGGCATGGAGATGGGTCTCGACGGTGAACCGTGGCCGTAGGTTTCGCTGCTCGGCCGCCTTCAGATACGGCGACGGATCCCGTTCCGGGTCGACAACAAGAGCATTGCCGTCTTCCAGGTCGACGACGTAGCTGCTGTTTCCCAGCCCAGTATCGATGATCGGCACGATGTCCATGAACAGACTCCCCCCTTATTCAAAGGTGGACTTGACTACCATACGAAGAACCGGGGTCTATTGTCAAACATTCCTTTGAATAGAGGTAAAACGATTCATGGATGATCGAGGAGGCATGGTGACAACACAGGCACCGATAGGACAACGTTCCGCCAAGGACGCTCTTTTCGACGGTTTTGCCGCCGTCGCCGGAGCGATGGCCAACGGTCGAAGGGCTGAGATCATCGAACTTCTCGCGCAGGGCGAGCGGAGCGTCGAACACGTCGCCGACGCTATCGAACAGAGTGTGGCCAACACCTCACACCACCTCCGCAGGCTGGCACGTGTCGGACTGGTCAGCACTCGCCGAGACGGCACATTCATCTACTACCGCCTCACAGACCAACGCGTATACGACCTGTGGGCCGCGCTGCGCGATGTCACAACGCGGTATCTCCAGGACATCGACCAACTCGCCCGCGCCTACCTCGGAGACCGCACCGAGATCACAATCATCAGCCGCCGCGAGCTCCAAGAGCTGCTTCAACGCGACCAAACGACACTCATCGACGTGCGGCCACGAGCAGAATACGACGCCGGACACATTCCCGGAGCCATCCCCGTCCCACCCGACCAACTCGACCAACTCCTCCCCCAGCTTCCCACGGACCGGGAAATCGTTGCCTATTGCCGGGGCCCCTACTGCGTGTACGCCGACCAGGCCGTCCGCATCCTCATCGCCAGAGGACAACCGGCCCGAAGGCTCGAAGACGGTTACCCCGAATGGCAAAGGAGCGGTGGCCCCGTCGAGGGAACCAGTCTCACTGCCAGCTGATCGTTTCCCCCCGTACCCCGATGGTTGGGAATCACCACTCCCATACATTCGGGTTGTGGCACAACCGAGTTAGCGTCCTGATTCGTAAGTTCGTGCTGATCTCGCCGAGGCAGCGGCGCTACTGACAAGGACGATTCGCGGTCACTCAGCCGATGAGCCAACCCAGAAAACTGGCCTGATTCGCCGCGTCGCCCACCCAACCGGTCAGCGAGAAGTAGGGAACGATCATGGCGATGTGCGCCACGAACGGCACGATGAGAAACCACGCAGGGAGCTTCAAGACCGGCATCATCGCCGGCATCGCCACCATCATCCCGGCCCACACGAACACTCCCCAAGCTATCGCCCAACCAACGTTTCCCTGTCCCAACAGCAAGGTGTACGCCACCCCAAACGAGATTCCGTTGATCGCGTGCCAGAAGTATCCCGCGGCGAAGGCGCTCCGCATCAGTGAGGTGTAGGACTCTCGAAGCGAACGAATTCCCCGATCCGCAGCTGCACGGAACACCGCGAAAGGCACCCTGGGCAGACCGCGAGGCTGACCAGGACGCTCCGTGGCCCCGGCAACGTCCATTGCGGTCATCAACCTCTGGCGACTGTCACTATCCAGTGAGCCCATCGCGGCGGCCTGCGCCCCAGCGACTACCTCACGTGTGGAGTCGGGGAGGGTGGCAATCGCTCCCATCATCGCCGCCACCGCATTTACTCGCTGACGTTCCGGAAGGGTTGGTATACGCTCGATCCTCTCGCCAACGAACTCCTTGACCGTGCCCGAGTTGACTGCGTTGGCGAGTACTTGTCCCATAACCCGGCTCTGGAGAAGACGTGCTTTACCAAAGGCCATCAGCCCGAACATGATGGGCATGTCCAGCGGGAAGGCACCCGCCTTGAGGCCGATGAGCCGAACGATGTCGAGGGTGATCGTGCCGAGCAGACCTGCCAGTGCGCCCCAGGCAACAAGCTCCAGGTAGTCGCCGCCGTTGAGGCCGGCGACGACGAGCGCTCCCACGCCGACCACTAGATAGGGCACTCCCAATCTGCGGATCACTTGATGGCTGTTGACGTCCACGATGCGATCAGCCATGAGCAGGAACGAAGGAATCGCCGCCAGACCCAACAAGAGCAAGAACAGCCACCACACCATCAGTTGTCTCCTTTCACGAAGTTGGGGTGATCAGTCGGTGGCGAGACGAATCGGTGTCGGTTGCCACTGAAATGATGGAGCTGGCCTTCGGTGCCGCCTTAGTTACTTCCACACCGGGCCAGTGCGTCCCGCCTGGGTCGGCCCACCCGAGAGGAGTGCCCGGTAGAGGACAACAAGCGTGATGATGATCGGAGACGACCGGCTGACGACGACGCTGGTGGATCATCGCCAGCAAGGTGCCCAGAAACGCTCCGACAACGTATGCAGCCACTCCGGTGGCCTGCATGGTGGTGTCAATGAGTCGAACAAGAACCACCACGTAGAGAAAACCCTGCAGGGCCTCGAGTGACGAGGCCGCAAGTGGTCGAGCGTGTGCGACCATTCTGATCTTCACAGTATTGACCGCATAGGTTGCTGCTACGGCCAGGGCTATCAGGCCGAAGAAAACATATCCATTCATCTGTAGACCCTCCGTCGCTTGCTGTGGTTTGAGTCGCAGCAGCCCACGGAATGTGTCGGTCCATCACAGCAAGATCTCGCTGATGGTCAGCCCCGCTGCCATTGTCAGGATCAATATGCCGACGGCTTTCCCCAGCCCTCGTGAAGGGACGCTGCGGGCAACCTGCCTTGCCGTGAGTGTGAGGGCGGAGAGCACCCACACTGTGGCGAATATCCCCGCAGTGTCCATGGTTCAGCTTCCCCGGACCGTCTACGCGATCAACCGATCCATGGCTTTCATAATTGCCCTGCGGTCGTCTGAAGAGAGCGACGACATTACGGCCAGTCGCGACTCGTCGATTACTGCCCGGTCGGACGAGGGCAACCTTGATATCGCCTGATCCATCCGACCAAGATGCCAGGCGCACTGGGCTGGTGGGTATGAGGCGAGAGTGCGCATCCGTCTGGTCATGAGGGCCCAGCGGGCTTCGGCTCCCATATCGGCCATGTTGCCCACCATCACACGTATGGCGCCGTCCAGTTCGTAGCGAAGTGCCCACGGCCGCACCCAAACAGTCAGCGCGGCCCCGGCAGCGATCAGTAGGAGACC
Organism: Acidimicrobiia bacterium; assembly: GCA_003230435.1. Lineage (GTDB taxonomy): Bacteria > Actinomycetota > Acidimicrobiia > Spongiisociales > ZC4RG35 > SZUA-217. Next base: position 4,196 of record QIDW01000393.1, read on the forward strand.
GAGACCGAACCCCACCGGGTTGGACTCTGGCTGGAATGTCATCACCCTGCCCATGAACGACAGGACCGTGGCATACATGAACACGACTATGGACAGGTAGAGCCAAAGCGTCGACAGGTACCTGGCGGACATTGTCTCTGTTCCCTCGAGTAGGCCACGTTTCCACCATTCACGCAAAACCATTGCGATCGTGGCGGCGACGAACAGCCCGACGGCGACCCCGGCCAACTCTCCCCTGGGCCGGAACTCGACGAACGGGATGGACCCCATGAACGCAGAGAGGAATCCGTAGAGGAGTATGGCGAGGCCGACCACCAGCAGACCCACCTTGACCGAACCCTGCCACAGGGGACGGCCTCCGAGGAATCGGCTCCGGCGAGCCAGCATCTTGGACATCCCTCGGATCGGGATGATCGTGATGATCCCGAAAAAGGCGAGTACAAAACCCCACCAGTTCCAGACAGGCAGCATGAAAGCTTCCTGGAACGACAGCAGCATGCCGACACCAGTGAGGATCAGACCTTTGACCAGGGCAACTCCCCCGGGAAGCACGAGATCAGGGCGAAAACTCAGCCCCGGTCCGAACTCGAGGCCGGCGACATATTCCCCCTGCGTGGTCGGGTGATAAAGCCATGCCGACGACGCCCAGAACCCTGCGAGTAGGACGAGGAAAGCGACGACACGCTCTGCGTCCGACCAGGGTGCTCTGAGCACCACACCAATAGCCACGAACAGCGGCATGAACACCACGCCGGCGACAAAACGTGGAGGCCGACAGGCCAGGTATGAGGAGCGTTCCACGAACGGGAAGGTCATGAGTGTCACCACAACGCTGATGAGACCCATAGCCACCAGGGCACCCACAACGTCAGAGGTCATCGCCGCTACCCCTCGGTCGACGTCGACCCCACGTGACAATCCCTACCACAGCGCCGACGGGCACCAGGTAGGCGATGAGGACGGTGGGGATGGGACCGGCCGCTTCGGCTGTCGTCCGCATCACCCACCACCAGCCAACCATGACTCCATAGACCACCAGATAGGCAGCAAGAAAGCGCCGCCAGGAGCGGCCACGAGCGGGGGCCATCAGCCCATCATCCCGAGATCTTTCATGGTGGTCTCCATCATCTGGCGCTTATCCGAGGGAAGCTCCGCAAGCACGGATTTCATCACTCGCATCTCCTTCATCCGGAGATCTTCCGGCAGGCCTTTGATCGCGGCCGCATGTGATTTCATCAACTCCATGCGCTGATCCGGAGCGAACTGTCCCAGCACTGCGAGACGGGACCCGGCGATCTTCTGGTAGTCGTCATCGGGAAGCTTCAGCCCCGCCGCGAGCATGGCTCCCATACCGCGGTTTCTGGTGTCTGAATCCTGATCGGCGAACACCGTCAGACGGTCGGTCAACATCTGTTTCCGTTGCTCTTCCGGTGCCTTGGCCAGCATCCCGACCATTGGGCCCATGTCCATCGCCGGCTCAGATGACGGCGACTTTTCCGCCGAGGATTGTTTTTTGAACAGACTCATACCTTGTATCTCCTTTCGATACATGCGTTGAGTCGCCGCCTCCGTGAATTGGTGTCGCGGATTTGGTGTCGCGCTACGTCAGACTCTGTCGGCTTTGCGACAGTCAGATGGCGGGGTCAGGATTGGGGCCCGCGACTCTGGTTAGCAAGAACGGACTGGGACACACCGAAAAGCGCATCAAGCTTCTGAGCAGCTTCTGAGTATCCCGAGGCGATCATCTGCTTGGTTGCCGAGAAGTCGGAGATCGGGCGATCGGCGTGACAGGTCAAGCCGAGGTGAACCACGTTGGCCGATCTGGAGTAAGAGTGGAGCTCGAGATGCAGACGCGCTCTTGCCATGATCGCAAGCGCCTGTGCCATGATCGACTGCGCCGACTCGAACACCCGGGGACATGCACAGGAATACCCCGGCTCGACCACCATCACTCGAGTGAATCCCCTCTTGGTCGCCACGTGTATCGGGACCGGGTCGGCGACGGCGCCATCCACCAACAACTCATCGTCGAAGATGACCGGTGGAAGGACTGACGGCATAGCAGCCGAAGCCAGAACCGCTTTTACCAGATCCCCCGATTCGAGCGTCCGCCCGGTGCCCGTTTCGAGATGGGTCGCCGTCACAACCAGCGGAATCGCGGTATCTTCAAAACGCCTCGAAGGAAGATTCTCAACCAACAGATTTTCCAGTCCGTCGTTCTTGAAGGCTGCTGCACGACCAAGAGCAAAGGCTGCCAACCGTCGCAACGACGGGAGGCGGGTCCCAAACAGGCTCCGGCCTGTCAGGCCACGCCAGATCTCGACGATATCTCGGACGCCTTCCAGGGATGGGTGGAAAGCAAGATAGGCCCCGTTGATGGCCCCTGCTGAGACGCCAACGATCAGCTCGGGAACGAATCCCCGTTCGAAGAGAGCGAGTAGGGCGCCGGCCTGGATCGCTCCCCGGTTGCCTCCGCCGGGAAGGATCAGCGCCCATCCTGGGTCGCTGAGTTGGGCATTGTCCGAATAGGCCAACGGATCTCCTTTCCATCTTTCACTTTTTGAGTCGAAACCGGGGCAATTGGGTGTCGCCGATAACCAGATGACCGACACCCTTCTGGCGGAGTTGCGACTGATCGAATCGAATAAGTCCGGTTGGACGAAAACCGGATGAATCGAGAAAGGAGCCTCACATGCAGGCCACACAAACCATTAGTCAGACAGGAACGACGGCAAGAACGTTTGCTGTCCTCAACGTGATCGCCGGAGGTTTGCTGTTCGTTGCACCGTGGGTGCTCGGGTACTCCGATGAAACCGCAGCGCTCGTGACCAGCCTGGTAATCGGGGCTGTGACCGCGCTCGCCGCGCTTGCAGCCATCGTTCGGCGTGAATGGTCATGGGTAACGGTCGCAGCCGGGGCCTATGCCGTGATCGCCGCTTTGATCATAGGTGGAAGCGGTGCTGCGATTGCCACCGGGGTAGTGCTCGGCGCAGCTATCGGCATATTCGGGCTGATAACCGCCTTGACGACGGAATAGCTGCCAATCCCATCTCCTCCTCCGCACAACAAAGGCCGGGGGCCCCACCACAACTTGGCATCTCCGCCAGGTCACAAAGGGCCCCCGGCCTTTTGGGCGGAGTCGGTCAAACCCTCGAGGCGCGGTCGCTAGTGGTGTGCCGCTGAGGGTTCTGCTGCTGACACGGTCGAGTCGCCGAGAAGTTCTGATCGAGTGGCCGGCATCCCGCTGGATCCACCGGCTCCGGGGTTGACGACCAGCACCTGGTGCACCGAAGTCCTCCCGGCTTCGAAGTTCAGCGCAGCCGCCGCCATATAGAGCCGCCATATACGGGCGCGGCTGGTTCCGGCCAGAGCCACGGCCTCGGGCCACGCCCCTTCCAGATTGGTGACCCAGTGGCGAAGAGTCTTGGCGTAGTGCTCACGCAGTGACTCCACGTCCCGGACCTCCAGGCCAAGTTCCTGCATGCCCGTTACCACCCGTCCGACTTCGTGGAGCTCGCCGTCAGGGAAGACATAGCGGGTTATGAATGACCGTTTTGGCAGTGCGCCGGTGCCCTTTGGCCGTGATATCCCATGATTGAGGAAACGGCCCCCAGGAGCCATCAGGTCTTTGATCCTGGTGAAGTACTCGGTGAGCTGGGTCTGACCAACATGTTCGAACATGCCAATACTCGATACCGCGTCAAATGGCCCGTCGATGACATCTCGATAGTCCTGATACCTGATCTCGACACGGTCAGTCAGGTCAACCTCTGACACGTACCGACGAGCCAGGTCGGCTTGCTCGCGAGACAGGGTGATTCCGATCGAGGCGACTCCATAGTGGGAGGCGGCGTGGATCGCCATGCCGCCCCAACCACAGCCCACATCTAGAAGAGACATCCCGGGCCTGAGCCCCAATTTGCGGCATATCAGGTCGTATTTGGCGATCTGAGCCTCGTCGAGACCCACGTCATCGGATTCGAAATAGGCGCACGAGTAGGTCATGGTCTGGCCCAGGAACAAGGAATAGAACTCGTTGCCGACGTCGTAGTGATGTGAGATGGCCGCGGCGTCTCGCTCTTTGGAGTGGAAACCACCACGGACATGAGCCTCTTCAGGTGGGGGTGTCGGAGGGCGTCCGAGCACTCCAAGTTTGCCTGCTAGCTGTATCAACTTCGGCAGGTCCCGAACTCTGAGTCGCTGTCGGACCACATCTGGAGAATCGCCTGCCGCTTCCTGTGCGATCGAGATGGTTTCCATGATGTCGCCTTCGAGATCTATCTCCCCCGCTACGTAGGCTCTTCCAAGACCCAGTTCTCCCGGGGCCCAGAGAAGCCGGCGGATAGCTTCAGGTGATCTGACGACGATCGTGTTGGGGCTGGATGGGCCCAGCGTCGATCCATCCCAGAAACGAATCGGAAGCGTGTCAGCGTGGCCAAGCAGTGCGGTGACTAGTGGAGCAATCAGTTGCGCTACCGATCCTTTCATGGTTCAAGTCTCATCAGGATTGCTCGCCGTTCCAAAATCCGAATCGCTCGGTTGGACGAGATTTCCGGATGCGACCAGCGCTTCCACAACCCGGAGGATCGCGGTGTCAAGGGCGACGGTCCGCCAGGATTGGGGCGGCACATCGTCCAGGCGAGCCCATGTCTTGTCAAGCCGAGCCAAGACGCGACCTCTCTCCTTGCGCTCTGTCCACGAGGCTCGCCGCTGGTTCTGCACCCACTCGAAGTAGGAAGAGATCACGCCTCCTCCGTTGGCTACCACATCGGGCACGATCGGGACGCCGCGGCTGGCAAAGATGGACTCGGCGTCGGGGGTGACCGGTCCGTTGGCTCCCTCGACAACAAGTCGGGCGGTCATCCCCTCAGCGACCGTGCCGGTAACGGTGCCCTCCAGCGCTGCGGGGATGGCAACATCAGTGGGGACGGTGAGGACGCTCCCCTCCCAAGGATCGGCGTCGGGGTAGGCAGTCAGGGGGTTTCCTTCGTCCACCCACTTGGCGAGACCCGAGACCTCGATGGAATCGGCATGGACCGCTCCCGTGATGTCCGACACTCCCACGACAATGGCTCCGCGCTCTTCGAGCTCGAGCGCCGTCCAGAGTCCAACAGAGCCAAATCCTTCGATGGCGACCCGGGTCCCTTGGACGCTGCCTCCGAGTGTCTCCAAAGCTTGAGTTGTGATGTGGGCAACTCCGACACCTGTAGCGGCAGCCCTGAATTGGGAACCACCCAGGACTACCGGCTTGCCGGTGACGATCCGCGGGTCGGCCTTTCCAGCGTCCGCTGCTGCCTGAAGAGCCCAACCCATCGTCGTGGGGCCGGTACCCACATCGGGAGCGAGCACATCGACCTCGGGGCCGATCACGGGCAAGATCCCCAGGATGTAGCTGCGGGTGACATCACGCAGCTCTCTCGGAGTGAAGGAGGCCGGGTCGATAGCAACACCACCCTTCGCTCCTCCAAATGGAAGCCGGTGAAGCGACGTCTTCCACGTCATCAGGCGTGCGAGGGCCGACACGTCGTTCAGAGTCACCGACGGGTGATAACGAAAACCACCCTTGCCGGGTCCGAGCGCTTGAGAATGCTGCACGCGATACCCGGAAAGAATGACCATCGAGCCGTCGTCACGTTGAAGAGGCATCTCGACACTGATGGTTCGGTGGGCACAGCGGAGGGCGCATGCAACAACATCATCGAGTCCGAGCCGTTCAACGGCGGTTTCGAATCGCTGACTTTCCCAATCTTTCAACATCAGGTCTCCTTCTAACTCCGACGTAGTTGTACATGGTTTGAGCAGCAGACTCACGACGGGGATTAGTCGCACAAGCGGTCGGAAGGTGTCGTTAATCGGCAAGGTAGCCCACGGACCGCGCATGCCGACCGACACCAAATCGACGACAGTGCGACAAATAGCGACTAGACGAATCTGTTGTTGCTCGAGGAGGAAGGATGAGTGGAGTGTCCTGGCAGACCCAACGAGACGAACTCGTGAGGGAACTCGCTGCCGGAGCGATGATCGTTGCTATGACTAACGAGTCCGCTCCGGCAGGTGATCACGCCTGCACCGTCACGATTTATACCGAGGACGAAAGACT
>QIDW01000277.1 GCA_003230435.1 Acidimicrobiia bacterium
AGGGTCGTGACACATGGATCATCTCGGCCAGCCCCCAAGGCCTTGTCGAGCCACTAGCCGTCTCACTCGGTATGACCGGGGCGATCGGGACCAGGGGCGAGATCATCGACGGCGAGTACACCGGGAACCTCGACGGCCCCTTCGTGTATGGCGCCGGCAAGGTTGAGTCAATCGAGAAACTGGCGTCCGACCGTGGGTACGACATGGCGCTCTGTTACGCCTACTCGGACTCGGTCTCAGATCTGCCAATGATGGAACACGTGGGTCACCCGGTCGCAGTGAATCCCGACTCACAGCTTCTTTCGATCTCACGAGAACGTGGTTGGCCGGTTGTCATTTTTGCCCGCAGAACCAAACAAGCTGTCGCCTTCGGCGGTGTTGGCATGGGAACAGTCGTGACCTCGCTCCTGGCCTACTTCATCGGGCGACGACACGGGCGGTCCAAGCCCCACCATTAGTCAGCAGACTTCTAGAGAATGGCCTTCGGGCCCATCAGTTCCTTCAACTCGGCAAACAGCGCCGACCGTGGCTCCACTTTGTGAGCATCACTCAGTTTGAGCACCTTGGTGTCCCCGTTGTCGGTCATGTGCAGATATACCGAGGCCGACCCGGGATGGTTCTTCAGGATGGTCTTGAGCCTGTTGACAATCTCGGGTGTGAGGCGGCCCGCCTGGATAGTGAGGCGAACCGTGGAGTCATCCCTGATCTCCAGTTCCTTCAACTCCCGTGCCACAACCTTCACATCGTCGCCCCGGTGATCGAGGTTGCCCGAAACCACAAGAACGGCGTCCTCGACGATGAGAGGGCCGTAGTCGTGCACAGTCTTTGGAAACGCGATGCACTCAACCGACCCCTCGAGGTCCTCCAACTGGAAGAAGAGCATCGGATCGCCTTTCTTGGTCCAGCGCCGGGTGATCGAGCCGACAATTCCACCAACCGAGAGCGATGACCGATCGGCCAGATCGCCAAGCTCGGCGATCGAGGTTGAGGTGGCTGACGCAAGGGCAGCCCCCAACGACAGCAGGGGGTGGTCCGAAACGTAGAGACCCAACATCTCCTTCTCGAAGGCGAGCCGCGTCTTCTGGGGCCATACGAGATCAGGCACTTCGATGTTGGACTCCTCTTCGGAGGAGTCATCGCCCGCAAACAGGGAGTACTGGCCCATCTCTTCGTTACGGCGCCGTTCCAGAGTGGCATCGAGGACCTGATCGTGAACCAGCGTGAGGCCCTTGCGAGTGTCACCGCTTGCATCAAACGCACCGGCTTTGATCAGCGATTCGATCGACCTCTTGTTGAGAACCGCAATGTCGACACGATTGACAAAGTCCATGAACGACTCGAGCGGTTCCTCCTCGCGGGCCTCGACAATCTTCTCAACAGCACCCTCGCCTACGTTCCTGATTGCTGAGAGCCCGAACCGGATCCGCCCATCGTGGACGGTGAAGTCAGACTCCGACTCGTTTATGTCGGGGACCAGCACTTCGATCCCCATACGGCGACACTCATTGAGGTAGACGGCGGTGCGGTCCTTGTTCGTTTTGGTAGCTGTGAGCAATGCGGCCAGGTACTCGGCCGGATGGTGTGCCTTGAGATAGGCGGTCTGATAGGCGACCAAGCCGTAACCCGCCGAGTGGCTGCGATTGAAGCCGTAGCCGGCGAAGTGCTCGATCAGCTTGAAGATCTCACGGCCGGTTTCCTCGGGGAATCCCTGGTCGACCGTACCGGTTACGAATTTCTCCTCCTCGGCCACCATCACCGATTTGATCTTCTTACCCATGGCCCTTCTCAGCTCGTCGGCATCGGACATCGAATAACCGGCGATCTCCTGGGCGACCATCATCACCTGCTCCTGATACACCATGATCTGATAGGTGTCGGCCAGCTTCTCGGTCAGTACGGGGTGAAGTTCCTCGATCTCGGCTCGCCCGTTCTTTCGGTCGGCGTAGAGGTTGTGCATGTTGGCGCCCATCGGACCCGGTCGGTACAAGGCGACCAGGGCGATCACGTCGTTGAAGCTGTCCGGTTTCAGGGATCGGATCAGGGCACGCATCGCGGTGCCTTCCATCTGAAACACCCCGATAGTGTTGCCGGACTGGAGCAGTTCGAAGGTTGCCGGGTCGTCCGTTGGGACGTTGTCGATGTCGATTCGCTCTCCGGTCGTTCGCTCAACCAGTTCGAGACACCGCTCGATGATCGACAGGTTGCGCAGCCCCAGGAAGTCCATCTTGAGGAGGCCGAGATCCTCGACCCCGTGCATCTCGAATTGGGTGACCATCTCTGCATCCTCACCCTTCCGCTGAATGGGGACGATGTTGATCAGAGGTTCGGGAGCTATGACGACGGCAGCTGCGTGGATCGAGTCCTGGCGACGCAGCCCTTCGAGTCCGCGTGCGGCGTCAACGACCTCCTTCGCCGCAGGGTCCGCCTCATACATCTCACGCAACCCGTGAGCGTTGGCATACCAGTCTTTGACCTCGGACCCCGCACCGGACGGTGGCGGAGATAGAGCCTGTTCAAGGGTTGCGTCCTTCCCGAGAATCGACGGCGGCATCGCCTTTGCCAGCCGGTCCCCCATCGAATAGGGGTGGCCTAGGACACGGGCAGCATCCCGAAGGGCCTGCTTCCCCTTGATGGTGGCAAACGTGATGATCTGGGCCACACGGTCGCTGCCGTACTTCTCGGCGGCGTAACGGATCATCTCTCCCCGATACCGTTCGTCGAAGTCCATGTCGATATCCGGCATCGACTTGCGACCAGGGTTGAGGAAGCGTTCGAAAATGAGTCCGTAGGCAAGTGGATCGATGTCTGTGATCCTCAAGCAATACGAGACGATCGAGCCTGCCGCCGATCCCCGACCGGGCCCGACACGGATCCTGTTCTCGCGAGCATGGCGGATCAAATCCCAGACAATCAGGAAGTAAGCGGGGAAACCCATCTCTTCGATGATCTTGAGCTCGTGCTCGACCCTCTCCCAGACTTCGGCGCCAGGCTCGGAGCCGTACCGCTCCCGGGTTCCCTGCTCGACGAGTCGACGCAGGTAGGTCAGCTCGGTCTCACCCTCGGGCACCGAGAACTGCGGGAGGAGAATGTTGCCAAACTCGATCTCAACGTTGGCCCGCTCAGCAATCCACAAGGTGTTGTCGCAGGCCTTGGGGAACTCGTCGCCGGGAAACAGACGGCGCATCTCATCCGACGACTTGAGATAGTGCTCCGACCCCTCGAACCTGAGTCGACCGGGCTCGTTACGCAGCGATCCGGTCTGAATGCAGAGCAGAACGTCGTGGGCGTCGTGCTCGTCTCGCCGGGTGTAGTGGGCGTCATTGGTTGCCAGCAGTGGAGCATCGATCCGGCCGGCGATCTCGAGAAGGTCCGGCATGATGCGTTGCTGGGCTTCGATCCCATGGTCCTGGCACTCAATGAAGAAGTTGTCCTTGCCAAAAACGTCCTGAAAGCGGCCCGCCGCAGCCACTGCCGCATCGACGTCTCGAGAGTTTCCCTTGTTGCCCTCCTCGCTGACAGCATCGGGAGCGAGAAGTTGGGGCACGAGCCCGCCGAGACATCCAGAAGTGGCGATGACACCCTCGGAGTGCTCTGCGAGGAGTTCTATATCCATCCGAGGCTTGTAGTAATAACCATCGAGAAACGCCTTCGATGACAGTTGAAGAAGGTTGCGATAACCCACCTCGTTCTCGGCGAGAAGGTTCATGTGGTAGCGCCGGTTCTCGGCGCCGACCGGTCGATCCCTACGTGAGCCTTCCGTGTAGTAGGCCTCTATCCCGATGATGGGCTTGATGCCCACATCGTTGGCGGCCTTGACAAAATCGACCACGCCGTAGAGATTCCCGTGATCAGTGATAGCGATCGCAGGCTGGCCGTCTGCGGCGGCCGCTTCAACCACGTCCGCGATCCTCGCCGCACCGTCAAGTAGTGAGTATTCGGTGTGCAGATGGAGATGGGCGAAGGACACTGTTTATCAGACCGGACTTCAGATGAGCACAGAGACCACGGCGAGGACGGCTACCGCCACCCCGGTGACGATTCGCAGCTTCTCGATGTTGGGCCCTGTGAGCCGCGACCAGATCTCACCGATGGCAAAACCAGCGATCAACCCCCCAAGATGGGCCTGCCATGAGACATTAGGGATGAGGAACGGGATCGCCGCGTTGATCAGAAGCAGAAAGCCGATCTGGCGAAGCATGGCCCGGCCATGGATCGTATTGCGGCGATGCATCGCCCAACTGAGCCAGACGCCGAACAGACCGAAGATGGCACCTGACGCTCCAACTAAGGGGACCGGAGAGAGCGGACCTCCGAGATAGAAGGCAAAGGCTCCTCCAATTCCGGCCGACGCCAAAAAGAGACTGACGAAAGGCCACGTTCCAACTCCGCGTTCGATCTGAGGCCCAAGCACCCAAAGCGCCCACATGTTGAACAAGATGTGGGTGATGGAGGCGTGAAGCAAGATCGGTGTGAAGATCCGCCACCACTCCCCTGTTGCGACAGCCGGATTGATTTGGGCCAGATTCTCCACAAAGACATGGTTGAGGCCGCCGAATTGTCCTAGGACGAAGAACCCAACTGCAAGTGCGATGAATGTCTTGGTTGCGGGAGCGCCGCTGGCGCGAGAGGCCCGAGCCCCGGTGGGGATGATCTTCTGGGTTCCCTCCGAACGCACACATTCGGGACACCGTTGTCCAACTGAGGCGTCGATGGAACAAGCTGCACAGATCGGCCGGTCACATCGACTGCATTTTAGAAGTGTGTGGCGATCGGGATGGCGATAACAGGCCGGGGCGGAAGTGGTGTGGTCCTGTGTCACGCCCTTGACGGTATCGGACCGGGAAACTTATTCAGCGGCACGTTGCTCGAGAGAATCAAGCACCACACGGAGATCCGGTGACAGCGGCGAGACCACTCTGACATGCTCGCCGGTTGTGGGGTGGCTGAATTCGACACGGCAGGCATGGAGGAAGGATCGTGGAGAGGTCGCCCTCGTGGTCTTCCCACCGTAGGTTGTGTCGCCTATCACCGGGTGGTCAACCGCGGCAAGATGCACCCTGATCTGATGTGTCCGCCCTGTCTCGAGCCGGACAGTCAGCAGGGAACATTCGAAATTCGGGTATTCACGATCGACTTCGTAGTGCGTCGTAGCACTCTTGCCACCCTGGACGACGGCACGACGTATGGGTCGGTTCGGGTCGCGGCCGATCGGTGCTTCGATTGTCCCCGTTGGCGCTTCGAACCGACCGTGAACCAGGCAGGTATAGATCCTCGTGATCTCTCTGCGTTTCAATTGGCCAACAAGAGCCTCGTAACCAAGAGCTGTCCGACCCACCAAAATCGTGCCAGACGTGTCTTTGTCGAGACGATGCACCAGACCCCAGCGGTCGACAGAACCCACCCCCCTGATCTCGGGGTACCGGTAGAGAAGACCCGCCGCCAGCGTTCCCAGACTGTGCCCGGCACCAGGGTGGACTGAAATGCCGGCAGGCTTGTCCACAACGATCACCGCGTCGTCCTCGTAGAGAACACCGAACTCCACCCGCTCCGGCTGAAGTTCGACAGCCGCCTTCGGAGCCGGCGTCGTGATGGTCGACCCCTCCGTCACACGATCTGCGGGCCTGACCGCCACCCCATCGATGGACACACCGTCGTCGATCAGATCACGGGCTTTAGACCGACTCACTTCGAGCAAGGTTGCAAGAGCCTTGTCCACTCGGGCCCCGTCGAGCTCGGAGGGAACCTCGACTGTTATCTCGTCCGCCACGTGTATATGAGTAGCAGCACGACCGCAACAAAGACCGACGCGTCTGCAATGTTGAAGGTTGGAATCCACCACATGCTGATCCAGTCGATGACCCTCCCGTCCAGAAACCCTTCGCCCCGGAACACGCGATCCATCAAATTTCCGGCGGCCCCACCCAGCACCAACCCCAATGCGACCACTTCCAGGAGAGGTCGCGAGGTTCGAATCGTCCACAGGACGAAAATGGACACGCCGATCGCCGCCACTCCCAAGAACGGGCCGGCGTTTTGGAACAACGAGAACGCACCTCCCGGGTTCTCGGTATATGTGAGGGTGAGAAACCCCGGAATCACCTCTACTGGAGAATCGACGAAGTTGATAGACGCGTACCGTTTCGTGACCAGATCGGTCAACACGGCAGCCAGGGCTAAACCCAGTGCGATCGAATAGCGTCGGATCAATTGAACCTGGCGGCGCATTCGACGCAGAGCGTCGTATAGGGCAAGACGTCAAGACGCTCGATCGGAATGGCCGTGCCACAGCTTTCGCAGATGCCGTAGTCCCCAGACTTGATCCGGGCCAGGGCGTGATCCACCTTTCTCATGAGATCGAGGGTGTTCTGCTCGATTGAAAGCTCCTTCGCGTACTCGAGTTTCATCGAGCTGGCCTCGGCATTACCCGGATCGGGACTCCGGTCTGATGAGCTCTCCGTCAGTCGAGCCACCTCGAGCTCTCGCTCATACTCCTCAACAAGGCCCTCGAGACGCGTCTTCTCGTCCTCCAAGCGTTTCCTGAAGCGCTCAACCGTGGATTTCGCCAGTTTTCGTGCCACGTTCTTCCTTCTGAAAGGTCGGGAACCCTAGTGGTCTGTCGCCCAAATAGCTACGCATCAATTGAGCGACACCTCAGGAGCCCGCCGAGCAACGTCATGACAACAATCCGAGTTTCCTCCGAACAGTCTCGGTATCGCCGCCGGCCACCTGAAACACCTTGTGACGGCTCGTCATTCCCCCGATCAGACTCACTGGCGCCCCCAACAGGCCCTCGAGAAGCCTCCTCGCTGCGTCGCTGGCCCGGCCGCCCTCCGCTGGCTCGACCACCCTGAGTTTCACCTTGTCGCCATGAAGGCCCACAAATTCGGAGCGGGATGCACCTGGTACGACCCAGACGTCGATGGTCACACCCATGGCGCTACGTCTGATGGGAGACCCGCTCACCCCGACACAGTAGATCCCGTGGCCACGCCTACCATCCCGCCCTCGCTGACGAGGAGCCCGCTCCTACGCCTATTGGAGAAGAAGTGACACCTGAGAAGACGACGTTCACCCGGGTCGAACCCTCGGTTCGCTTCCCGGACCTCGAGCAAGAGGTTCTCGAACTTTGGCGCAAGACTGACGCATTCGCCGAGTCTGTGAGGAGACGCCCGGAGAACAACGAGTACGTGTTCTACGACGGGCCCCCTTTTCCAACAGGTAGCCCCCACTACGGAAACCTGCTCGCCGGGGTCATCAAAGACATGGTTCCCCGCTACTGGACGATGCGGGGATATCGAGTGGAGCGCCGATTCGGGTGGGATACCCACGGGCTGCCGATCGAGATGGAGGTCGAGAAGCGGCTCGGGATCTCGGGTCCCAGCGAGATCAACGAATACGGCGTGGCTCGCTTCAATGAAGCATGTCGATTCGAGGTCCAGGCAAACACCGAGAATTGGGAGGTGCTGACCGAGCGCATCGGCCGGTGGGTCGACTTCGAGAACGACTACACGACCATGGATCCGGAGTTCATGGAGACCGTGTGGTGGGTTTTCTCCCAACTTTGGGACAAGGGCCTCGTCTACCGCGACTTCAAGGTCCTTCCATACTCGTTTGGCGCAACAACTCCTCTCTCCAACTTTGAGGCCAACCTCGACTACCGGGATACCGAAGACCCATCCATCACGGTGCGTCTCGAAATCGTTGACGGCAACGAAAAGGCCCACACCGGCGACTATCTGCTGATCTGGACGACCACACCATGGACTCTTCCCGGCAACCTGGCGGTAGCCATCGGCTTAGACCATGACTACGTGCGGGTCATGTCCACGGGCGACCACTACTGGATCGCCGCGGAGAGGGTCTCATCAGAATTTGGCGAAGAACCTCAGATAGTGGATACGGCCAAAGGCCAGGACCTCCTCGGGATCTCATACGATCCGCCTTTCGACTATTTCGGTGAGGAGCGGGACAGGGGGGCGTTTCGCACGATCGAATCGGACGATGTCACAGCTGACGAGGGAACCGGCTTGGTTCACATGGCGCCGGCATATGGCGAGGCCGACTTCCTGGCTCTCCAGAACGCCGGGCTCAGCAACCTCGTCGACCCGGTCGATGCCGAGGGGAGGTTCAACGACGATGTGCCCGATGTGGCCGGCCAGAACATCAAGGACGCGGACTCCACCCTGATCCGGCTGCTCAAAGAATCAGGAAAGCTCGTCAGGTCAGAACGCATGACCCACTCCTATCCCTTCTGCTATCGCACCGGCACCCCGCTCATCTACAAGGCCATTCCGACCTGGTTCGTCGCAGTCGAGCAGTTTCGAGATCGCATGGTCGAGTTGAACAGCACGATCCATTGGGTTCCCGACCACGTCGGGAGTCGCCGCTTCGGGAACTGGCTCGCCGGAGCCAGGGACTGGGCGATCAGCCGTAACAGGTATTGGGGTTCGTGCATTCCGATCTGGGAGTGCGATGGCTGTGACGAACAAGTCGCGGTGGGATCTCTGGACCAGTTGGAAAGCCTTTCGGGAAACCGTCCGAGTGACCTCCATAAACACATCCTCGATGAGATCCAGTGGGACTGCGCAACTTGCGATGGTGTGATGACCCGAGTGCCCGAGGTTCTCGACTGCTGGTTTGAGTCCGGCTCGATGCCATACGGAAAGCTCCACTACCCGTTCGAGAACAAGGAGCGCTTCGAGACCACTTATCCGGCCCAGTTCATCGCAGAAGGCCTCGACCAGACCAGAGGATGGTTCTACACGTTGATCGTTCTATCGACTGCCCTTTTCGACCAACCGGCATTCGAGAACTGTGTCGTCAACGGGATGATTCTTGCCGAGGATGGCCGCAAGATGTCGAAGAGCCTGAAGAACTACGCCGACCCTTCCGAGATCCTCGACGACCTTGGCGCCGACGCTCTCCGGGCCTTCCTGATCAACTCGCCCGTGCTCCGTGCAGAGCCTCTTCGTTTTTCCAGAGACGGCGTAGCCGACGTGGTGCGAACCGTTCTGCTCCCGATGTGGAACACATACAGCTTCTTCACGACCTACGCCGAAGCAGACGGGATAACGCTCGAGGACCTGGCGACGGCCCCACCGGCCGCTGAAAGACCCGAGATGGACCGCTGGATCCTCTCCGTTCTTCAGAGTCTCATCGAAGAAGTCAACATGCAGATGGAGGGCTATTACCTCTACAACGTGGTGCCACCGACTCTCGGTCTCATCGATCATCTCACCAACTGGTATGTGCGTCGGTCCCGCCGTCGTTTCTGGCGCACCCGGGGTGAGAGTGGCGAGGGTGACGCCGACAAACTCGCCGCGTTCGCCACGCTATACGAGGTCCTCACGACGTTCAGCGAGGTTCTTGCTCCTGTCTTGCCCTTTATCACCGAGCACATCTATCAGGACCTGGTGGCCCGTCACCACTCCGATGCCCCTTCGAGCGTCCATCACAGAGACTTTCCCATGGCGGATGAAACACTCATCGACCGGGAGCTGGAAACGGCGATGGCCCACGTCCGCGAGGTGGTGCGGCTCGGGCGGAATCTGCGAAAGAGGGAAGGCCATAGGGTCCGCCAGCCGCTCTCCCGGCTCACTCCCGGCTCACGGTCTTGACACGGGACCTGGACGTTGCGGGTGCCGTCGCAACCCATGCTTCGGTCATATCCGGCGAGCTCAATGTGAAGGAAGTAACGGTCAGTTCGGATGAGACCGCTTTCGTGCACCTCTCGGCCAAAGCGAACTACCGCAAGCTCGGCCCGGTTCTGGGTTCCAGAATGACCGATGCCGCCACAGCGATCGCCGGACTTTCCGGCGACCAGATAGAAGACCTGCTCGCGGGAGGCTCGACCGAACTCGTTGGACAACAGATCACACCGTCGAACGAACTCCGGTCGACGGGACCATTGTCGAAACGGGCCCGGAATTCGCATGTGTTCTCGACACAACCATCACCAGAGATCTCAAACTCGAAGGTCTAGCCCGTGAGGTAGTGAGCAAGGTCCAGAACATGCGTCGCGAGGCGGGTCTTCAGGTTTCAGATCGGATCCATTTGACCTGGCAAACAGCCGACGGCGAGGTCGTGGCAGCTCTCGATCAGTACGGCGATCACATCACGAGTGAGGTTCTGGCGTCCCAACTCATCAGAAGCAACGCGGTTGGCGGCCCTGATGTCGAGATCGACGGTCACACCATTCGATTGGAGCTCGTCAAGGCCTAGTGGTGTGTCGTGGAAATAGCGCCAGCGCATCTCCGAGTCATCGGCGTTATCTGGCCAGGACGCACAACGAAGGCGCATCGGCGAGATGGACGCCGCCAGGAGCGTCGAGGGCCGGAGAGATGCGGTGATTATTTGTGCGACACACCACTGGGGGTGCCTCGAATCAGAGGAGCGCTGAAGGGGTGAAGACTTGCGGCAAAAAGACCCTTGGCCACGAACGGATCTTCCTCCATGAATCGACGGGCATCCTCCTCGTTATCGGCCTCGAACACAACGATCGCCGGTCCGAGACCGTCGAGACTTCGACCGGCGAGAATCACGATTCCATCCTCTGTTGCCTGCAATAGATGCTCGTAGTGTTCTTCCCCGATCCGTTCGTCATCCTCCGACCAGGCAGTCGGATCAATGAGTAGCTCGGGCCGGTCGCCCGGGAGGAATTGGTAGATGAATTCGGGCAAGCACTAGTCCCGTCAGTCGCCCTCCATGGAGGAGAACCCGCTCGGAGAATCGTCACCCGGTCCGTCGTCCTCGTCGTCCTCGTCGTCTTCGTCATCTTCTTCATCGACATAACCGGCGTCCGATCCGTGATCCGCGTCATCATCCTGGTCATCCTCAGAGTCGTCATCGACGACATCGGGGTCCGTAACATCTACTGACTCCTCGTCAGCGTCGTCGGAAACGTCTAGATCCTGGTCAGCCAGGTCGTTGCCGGCAATCGACTCGTCCATCTCATCGAGACGATCGGCCACAACCGTTGCCAGCACTGCGAGTTGGTTGCGGATACCGGCAACATGGCCAGCGAGTTGGTCCATCTCCTCGTCGGCAGCCG
>QIDW01000032.1 GCA_003230435.1 Acidimicrobiia bacterium
GCCGTCTCGTTGGGGATGAGAGCACCGGACCCGAGTTCATGAGCGCCCGGCTCTTCTTTGATCAGCGCATCAAGATCGACGTAGGCGGAGATCTGGGGAGGTGGCGTGGTCTGGTCACCGGTAGTGGCACACACCTCCACCAGCCCATCAGCCATCCGTTGCGAATACGGGTCAAACAGTCCGGTTTCAGGATCAGGACCAATCCTGTCAGCCCTTTGAGTGATGGCCGTTTCCACGACCTCGAGTTCAGTGTTGGGCAGATGAGCAGTCAGTCTTCCGCTGGCTCCATCAAGGGTCCGTTGTATCCACAAGGCACGTACCCGATGAGCCTCCCGCTCATCCGAAACCGACGGCGGATTCGCTCTACGAGCGGCCCGATCTAGAGCAGTATTGGAAAGGCCAAGAGCCTCCTCGATCAACACTGCTTCGGTGTCAGCAGTAGCCATACGAGAGATCGCATCGGTCTGATCCAACGAAAGATCGCCGGCCCCAAACCGTTCGGCAAGGACAGGAAGATCAGAAAGCTTACGAGCGACGGTGACCAGTTGACGGGCGGTGT
This sequence comes from Acidimicrobiia bacterium, assembly GCA_003230435.1. Lineage (GTDB taxonomy): Bacteria > Actinomycetota > Acidimicrobiia > Spongiisociales > ZC4RG35 > SZUA-217. Next base: position 560 of record QIDW01000032.1, read on the forward strand.
CATGACGTACCCGAAGCCGGACAGAAACCCAATCAGGCAAAGATCGGGCCCCATCCGACATCCACGACTGGGCCACATCAGCAGCCTGAATTAGAGAACACAGTTCGGCGGCAGAAGCAGCGTGCAAACCGCCAAAATGATCGAAACCCCGGTCGATCTCATCCGAAGTAGCTCGAGACCAATCCATAGTCTCCACTCAACAGGCCACCTGTGACAGAAACGACCCGAAAATCCCAAAATACAAAACAATCCGAAGAAACCCGGCTAGCCCGATCTGGTCAGTAGTCGATTCCTCGTCTCGCCATCACACCGCGGTCGAAGGCGTGTTTGATCTTGATCATCTCCGTGACCGTATCGGCGACCTCCACCAGTTCCTCCGGGGCATCACGCCCGGTGAGTATGACGTTTACCTTCTCCGGTCGACTCTGAATCGACGACACAACATCGTCCAGATCGACCCAGCCCCAGTTGATCGGGTAGGTCACCTCGTCAAGAACGACCAGGTCGTATTGGCCTGAGTCGATTTTCTCCTTTGCGCTTGCCCACGCCTGGCGAGCAATGGCCTCGGACTCGTCCATATCATCAGAATCCCAGGTGAACCCATCACCAAGAGCCCACCACTCGATCCCGATCTGACGCCCGATCTTCTCCTCGCCGACACTCCAGTCGCCCGACTTGAGGAACTGGACGACCACCACTTTCCAGTCCCTGGCCACGGCGCGCATCGCCGTGCCGAATGCCGCCGTCGATTTGCCCTTGCCATCGCCGGTGTTGATCAGAAGGAGCGACGGCTCCCTGATAGTGCCCTTGGAAGGGGCCTCCATTGGAGGGATATTCTGGTCAGCCATTCGATCGCCTCGTCGGAATAACGGTGGGACCATCCTCGTCATCGACAACCCGTATCCCTGCACCGTAGTGAGAGGTCAGGTTCTCCTCGGTGAGCACGTCACGAGGCGAACCGTCAGCTTGCACCAGGCCCTCGGCGAGTAGAACCAACCGGTCGGCGAAGCGACCTGCGAGCGTCAGATCATGCACCGCAGTAACAACCGTGAGACTTTCCCCTCGCCGTAGGTCATCCACGACCTCCAGGACCTCGATCGCGTGCCCGATGTCGAGGCTCGCCGTGGGCTCATCGAGCAGGAGGATCGGTGCTTCCTGGGCGAGGGCCCTGGCAAGAACCGCCCTCTGTGCCTCACCGCCGGAGAGGGTGTCCAGGGGCCTATCCGCCAGATCGACCAGTTCGAGCTTCTCCAATGCCGCTCGCACCGAATCGACATCGTGGCGTCCCTCCCCACCGAGATACCCAATGTGCGGTGTCCGTCCCAGCATGACGTAGTCGAACACACCCATGTCATTTGGCATTTGAGGGCGCTGTGGCATCCAGGCAATGCTCCGACCGGGGCCCCGGCGGCCATTGGAGAAAACCACAGACCCGTCGTATGTCACCGATCCAAGGGCTGCTTTCAACATTGTTGACTTTCCGGCGCCATTGGGCCCGATGAGCCCGACCCATTCGCCCTCACCCACTTCGAGACTCACCGGTCCCAACACCTTTACCGGACCAAAGGAGACATTCACCGAATCCCATCTGATCATTGCGGTCCCCTCATGGTGCGAAGGACCAGGACGAAGAAAGGCGCCCCAAAGAACGCCGTGACGACTCCGATCGGTAGCTCCGCTGGAGACACCAAGGTTCTGGCTGCGACGTCAGCCGCCATCAGAAAAGCGGCTCCAAACAACAGCGAGAGCGGAACGATGACCCTGTAACTCCAACCAAACAGTATCCGAACCGTGTGAGGCACGATGATCCCGACGAACCCAATCAGACCACTGACGGACACAGCAGCAGCCGTTGCCAGTGTCGCCGCTATCACGACGACCCACCGAACACGACTGACGTTCACTCCGAGAGCAGAAGCTTCTTCATCTCCAATGCTCAAAACGTCGAGCAATCTCCTGGCTCCAAGCATCACACCCGAAGCCAGCAGAGCGTAAGGCAGCAACGTCAACACATCACTCCAACCCACGGTTGTCAGACGGCCCAGAATCCACGCGTAAACCTCACGCAGGGTCTCGACGTTCCGCTGAAGCAGATACGTCTGGACGGCTGTAGCGAAGGCTGCGACGGCAACACCGGCGAGGATCAGCGAGGTCGTCGTACGTCCGCCAACCGAGCGACCAAGCGCGTATGTGACCCCGACAGCGCCCAGCCCGCCCGCAAACGCGAGTGCGGCGAGGAGGCCGGGCTCACCGGTGGATGCGAAGGCAATCGTGGCCCCGAGCCCGGCACCCGCAGCAACGCCGAGTAGATAGGGATCGGCAAGAGGATTGCGAAAAACTCCTTGATAGGCCGCACCCGCTGCGGCGAGAACAGCGCCGACGATGCCTCCAAGAACCACGCGTGGAAACCGGATCTCAAAGAGGACACTGCGCTCGACGTCACTGAGCCCGTGATCGATCTCGATCAAGGGGAGGGCGTCTGCCAGCCCCAGAAACACAGCTCCGGGATCGATTCCGGCGGGTCCGATGAGAAGCCCGACCAGGGCCACTCCGATCACCGCCACGACACCGATGGTCAACGCAACCCAGCCCGGACGTGAGGGTCTGGCGACCGTCGGAGTGGTCGGGCTACTCAATCGGTGGCGTAGTCTTCGAGCGCGTCGGCGATCGACTCGGCGAAATCGACGATCCGCGGCCCCCATCGAGAGGCAACGTCGGAGTCCAACTCGGCAATGTCACCGTTCTGAACAGCCGTCATGACGTCCCAACCCGAACGTTGCGAAACGGTTTCGGTGCTCTCTCCGTAGAGAACGTTGCCCAAGAAGATGACATTGGGATTCTCACTGACAACGAACTCCGAGGAGAGCTGGGGATAACCGAAGAAGGAACCATCCTCGTCTGCCGAGTCGGCAATGTTTTCCATCCCAAACAACCCGTACATCTCCCCGATGAAGGTCGATGAGGTAGCTGTGTAGAGCAGCGAGTCGATTTCGTGGTAGTAGGTGACATTCTCGCCGAGATCGCCCGTAGCCGTAACCGCGTCGTCCAGACCGGACATCACATCAGCGTTGGCTTCCTGGGCTCCGGCGACATTCCCTGTGGCCGCTCCAAGAGCGTCCATCTGCCGATAGACGTCATTGACACTCTGAGCAGCGCCATAGACAAGGACCGGAATCCCCACTGTCCCCAATCCGGCGATGAGGTCGCCGGGATCGAACTGGATGACAACAAGATCCGGCTCATAGGAAAGTATCGCCTCCAGGTTCGCCGTGATTCCGGAAAGATCGGTCATGGGGGCTTCCGCCGGGTAATTCGACTGATCGTCGACAGCGACTACCTGAGAGCCAGCACCTATCGCAAAAAGCATCTCGGTGGCTGTGGAAGACAGCGAGATGATCGCCCCGGGTGGTTCGTCAATGGTGACCGATCCGTTGTCGGCCTCAACAGTGACCGGGAACTCCTGTGCAGGCTCAGAAGTCGTCGAGGTCGTGCCAGCCGAGGCGCAGGCCGCCACCCCGAGCAACAGAGCCGCCATCAATGCGATTCTCTTTCTCATGCCGTTCCTCTTCATAAAGAACATCCTCCGATTCGGAGGATGAAGAGGTCGGTGGCTTCCCTGAGCGCACGGTGCCGTCTTCATCCGAGACATTCACGTGGCTCCGAGGTCAGGCGACCTGGCTCATACAACCTCTTGACTGATTCTCTTGCGTTCGAAAGAGAATTAGCACAGAGGCGTCTTCACAGTTGCGGGACAGCACCGGGTTCTAACCGACTTCGCTGGCCCTCAGAGCATCTGCCGGTAGTGGCAGGTAGGGATGGACCCTAGCCGATGAGCAAGGTGGCGTTTCGCAGACCTCAGCTCGGATCGTCGTCACGCCCTCCGAGGGTGACCTCGAGGACAAGCTCCTCACCATCACGAATGAGTATCAGGTCAACGACTTCGCCTGGCCGATGGGCACGGACTTGCGCAGCCAGATCATCGATTCCCTGGATCTCGACGCCGCCGATCGCGATGACCACGTCGCCCACCAGAATCTCAGCGTCCTCGGCGGCAGTGCCCGGTAGCACCTCGGTGATCAATGCGCCTGCCTGACCTTCAGTCACGAAATCTCCGGTCACACCGAGGAAGGCTGGCTCGATGGACTCGCCAGATACGATGCTGCCGGCATACTCCATTGCGGTCTTCGCCGGCACCGCGAACCCGACACCATCGTTGGCGCCTGACTCGGTGAAGATCGAGACGTTGATCCCCACCACCAGCCCGTTGCGGTCGACAAGGGCTCCCCCAGAATTGCCGGGGTTTATTGCGGCGTCCGTCTGCACCATCGATACACAGGAATCGAACCCACAGTTCGTCTGATCCACGGCCGAGATGATTCCGGCCGTCACTGTCGATTCGAGCCCCCATGGACTGCCGATTGCAATGGCCAATTGACCCACACGCGGCTTCTCGAGGGAGAACCCGGCTGCGGGAAGGCCGGTCCTATCGACTTGTATCACGGCGATGTCAACGTCGGCCGCGGCGCCTAACACCGTGCCGGTCACCTGCTCGCCATCGGCGAAACGAACGCTCACGGTCTCGTCGTCACCGACGACGTGGGCCGCCGTAACAATGAGACCGCTGCTGTCGTAAATGACACCTGAGCCCAAACCGGAGGAGGTCTGAATATGGACAACCGAGGGAAGAATCACGTCGGCGGCATCGGCGATCGGTTCCTCACCTGGTATATAACTCGGCGCTTCAACCCGGACCAGGGCAACCGTGGTGGTTGTATCGATGGCAGCCGCCTCCACCTCGCTCACTGATTCCGAAGAGGCAGGGGCAACCCAGTAGATGCCAGCCACCAGGGCGGCCACACCTGCGAAATAGAGAAGCGACGACCAAATACCGCGTCCCTTTTTCTTCTTCTTCTTTGATTCACCGGTCGGTGGTGATTCGATGTTCATGTGCCCTCCTGGCAGTGACCAACATATGGGTTAACCATTAAGTGGGCCGTAAACCTTCCGTTAAGCGCTCGTAAATGGCGAAACGCCCGGTGGAACTTCTCCCGCTGTCTCAGTAGGGATCCACACCACCATGGTGGCCCCCCTTGCCTCCCTACCGGGAAACGAGGAAAGAGCTCCTCCATGTGCTTCGGCAATCTGGGTGACGATCGAGAGTCCCAATCCGACCTGGGCACCATCGTCCTCGTCCGGCAACCCCGGGCCCTGGTCCTCCACTCCCAGCCACGCCCAACCCTCACGAACTCCACAACCAACGACAATCCTCGAGCCGAAGGGCGCGGCTCGGTGTGCGTTGTCCAGGAGATTGGAGAGGGCACGGTCGAGGGATACCTCGACACCCTGGACCACAGCCGGGCTGACCACAGACGCCACCACCAGATTCTTCTCAGACGCGACAGGCTCAAACTCCGCGGCCTTTGCTTCGACCAGAACGGCCAGATCAAGAGTCACCGCCTGAGCCCGCCCGGACTGAAGTCGCGCTGCCGCGAGCAGGTCATCGATCATCTGGGACATCTTGACGGCGTTCCGTCTGATGATTCCGCCGGCTTTTTCCCAGTCTGCCATCTGAGCATCCGGGTCGTCAGCGACGATCTCCACGTTGGAGCGAATCACGGCGAGCGGGGTCCGCAGATCGTGGCTGGTGTCCGCCAGGAACCTCCTCTGGCTGGTGAACGCCCGGTCGAGTCGCTCGAGCATCCCGTCAAAGGTGTTCGCCAAGCGGGTCAGCTCGTCGTCGGGACCATCCAGATCGATCCTGCGAGACAGGTCGGAGGCCTGAATCTCCCGCGCCACGGTGGTGATCTCCTCGACTGGCTTGAGAACGCGACCGGACATGACCCAACCCACCACGATGCTCAACAGGGATAGAGCTACCAGAGCGATGATCGTGAACTGGGCAACACGGTTGAGGACGAGCTCGTTGTACACGTACTCGATCGCCCGCACCTCGACCTCCTCTAAATACGGCATGACGACGATGCGACCATCGCTCAGGGCCACGCGCTGACCGGTGACGATCACTGTCGTCATCGTCTGCGATCGAAGCCACCTCTGCAAAGCCAGGTAAACCAACCCGAGAACCGCCCCGCCCAGACCGAACACAACAGCCGAGTACTGAACAGAGAGACGGAACCGGATCGACTGCCAGCTCGGCACTATTCCTCCAACCGATAACCGCGACCAGCCACGGTCGTGATGAGTGGTGGGTCCCCGAGCTTCTTGCGAAGGTTGCTGACCGTCACGCGAACCACGTTGGTGAGCGGATCGGTCATCTCATCCCACACGTGCTCGAGCAGGTGTTCTTGACCCATGACAATCCCGGCGTGGGCCATGAAGTAATGAAGCAGCGCGAATTCCTTGGCGGTGAGGTCAAGCGCCACGTCGTCGCGTGTCGCCACGAACCTCGCATGATCCAGGGAAAGCGGACCGACCTCGAGGATCGGCTCGGAATCAGGCTCCCGTCGCAGCAACGCTCGGACTCGTGCAGACAACTCATCGAACGCAAAAGGCTTCACCAGATAGTCGTCGGCGCCTGAGTCCAACCCTGCCACTCTGTCTTCCACCTCATCTCGCGCTGTCAGCATCAGGATGCGAGGCCGGCCACCTTCCAGGGTCGGGAGATCTCCTGATACAAGACGCCGACAGAGCTGAAGACCCGACCCGTCAGGAAGATTCCAGTCGAGCAAAGCAAGGTCGTAACCCGCAGAGCGAAGTTTGATGTCGGCTTCGAGCGCGGTATGAGCAACGTCAACGGCATGGCCGTCGCGTCGCAATCCGCGGGCGATTGCGTCTGCAAGATCGGGTTCGTCTTCGACTACGAGTAGGCGCACGTTCTTCGAAGCTAGGCGAAGCGGGTTAACGATTGAATAAACCGTGGTTCTGACATGTCGTACGCAAGTATGGACATCCGGCCTACGGAATCGGCAACCTTTTGCCGATAGAGGGAATCGGAGAAGAGATGGTCGTTACGTTCATCACCCAAGATCAGGATGGTCTGCATACCTTCACCGGTCACGTTGTGAGCCGTGGACCGACCACAATTGTCCTCCTGCTCACCGAGCCTTTCAGCCTCGCCGGCAGGTCGGTTCAGTTTCTGATCTCGGACATCGTCGAGGAACGGGTTACCTCGGCCTGAGTATGCGACTAACCACTAGATACCTGTGCAAACGCTTCGGCACCGATAGCCTGATGCGATGTTCTTAGACGCTTCGACGATAGAGGCACTTCTCATCATTGGGGGTGTTGGTGGGGTAGCAGGTCTGATCGGCGGGTTCGCGGCCAGCGCCGACAACTTGTTCGGAACCATCCTCATGGGAGTAATCGGCGGCATATCTCTATCCGCGATTTTTCGAATCGGTGGGGCGCCTTCGATCTACGCCATCGGCGACGACTACTCAGTGGTCTGGGGAGCTGTTGGCGGTCTCGTCCTCGGCTACGTGGTGGGCCGCAGCAACGTCTGACCCCCCCAACCGCCTTCCTAATGCACCACGCGTCGCATACGATCATTTGCCCGTCGAGAAGGGCCTAGCTGGGACACCTGGCTAGCCGACTGCTCCAGCCTTCAACATGTTGAGCTCGATCAAACGGTTCATCTCGACCGCGTACTCCATCGGCAGTTCCTTGATGATCGGTTCGATGAACCCGGCGACCACCATCGACGTTGCCTCGTCTTCGGTCAGGCCCCGGGACATCAGATAGAACAGTTGCTCCTCACCGACCTTGGAAACGGTCGCCTCGTGACCGATCTCGGCATCGTTCTCCTCGATCTCCATGTATGGATAGGTGTCCGACCGGCTGTGGTCGTCGAGAATCAGGGCGTCGCAGCGTACGAAACTCTTGGCGTTCTCCGCGCCGGGCTCCACCCTGACCAGTCCGCGATAACCTGCCCGACCGCCATCCTTGCAAATCGATTTGGAAACGATTGTCGAGGTGGTGTCGGGAGCAACGTGAACCATCTTGGCGCCGGCGTCCTGATGCTGACCCTCGCCGGCAAAGGCGATTGAGAGCACTTCACCGTGGGCTCCGGGCTCCATGAGCCACACAGCCGGATACTTCATCGTGAGGCGCGAACCTAAGTTTCCATCCACCCATTCCATGGTGGCGTTCCGGTAGGCAGCAGCCCGCTTGGTGACCAGGTTGAAAACATTGTTCGACCAGTTCTGAATGGTCGTGTAGCGGCAGCGACCTCCCTCCTTCACGATGATCTCCACGACCGCAGAATGCAACGAGTCGGTGCTGTAGGTGGGTGCCGAGCAACCCTCGACGTAGTGCACGAACGCGCCCTCGTCGATGATTATCAACGTTCGCTCGAACTGGCCCATGTTCTCGGAGTTGATCCTGAAATAGGCCTGCAAAGGCTGATCGACATGAACGCCGGGCGGCACGTAAATGAAGGAACCACCTGACCACACAGCCGAGTTGAGCGCAGCGAACTTGTTGTCGTTGGGCGGGATGATCGTTCCAAAATGCTCTTTGACAATGTCGGGATACTCACGCAATGCGGTGTCCATGTCCGTGAAGAGCACGCCAAGCTTCTCGAGATCCTCACGGTTGCGGTGGTACACCACTTCGCTTTCATACTGCGCGGTAACACCGGCCAGGTATTTGCGCTCGGCCTCCGGGATACCGAGCTTCTCGTAGGTCTCCTTGATGGACTCCGGAACCATGTCCCAGTCCTTTTGCTGCTCGCCCTCTGGCTTGACGTAGTAGTAGATGTTGTCGAAGTCGATGTCGTCCAAGGCACCGCCACCACCCCACTTGGGCATGGGTTTGCTGAGAAACCGCTTGTAAGCCTTGAGTCTGAAGTCGAGCATCCATTCGGGCTCGCCCTTCATGGCCGACATATCGCGAATCACGCCCTCGTCCAAGCCCCTCCGCGGCTCGAACGCAAGCTCGACCTCGTCGTGCCAGCCGAGCTGGTAACCGCCTAGATCAATATCGACTGTGGCCATGAAAAACTCACCTCAAAAAGCTGCATCGAACCTCAACAAACTCATGAATTAGCACTATCCCGGTAGTGGTATTGTACTCGACTGGCTCCGATGAGGAAACTCTCGGCATCCTGTAAGTTTGGTGCCGTGCCGGTCATCGTTGTAGGAGCAGATACTTCGGCTGGACAAGCCATTCTCGAGGGCCTGGCTGAGCCGAAACAGCTCAGAGCGTTCGTTTCCGACGAACGCATTGGTGCCCGACTGAAGAAGAGCGGCTTCAAGGTGGCCCTCGGAGACGTCTCTGATGAGAGTCATATCGAGACCGCCTCGGCCCGGTGTTTCTCGGCGATACTCATAACAGAAGCAGCGATGGACGACAGGGAACGCACCTTCGCCAAAACCGTCGACGAGGTTCTCAGCTGTTGGGCAAGAGCTGTTGTCAGCTCGGAGGTGAGCCGGGTCATCTGGGTCTCGCACGCTGATCACCCACAAGTACCAAACAGAGAGGTCGCCAGGGTGGACCCTGACGATCCCGACCTTGTTGAGAAGGTCGTTGCGTTGGACGAGGCTCAGACGATCTGAATAGAGCCGTTGATCTGATTGAGCAGCGTTTGAATCTTCCGTAGAAGTTCCGCCTGGTCCCGCTCAAAGGCGGCTTCGAGATACGGGTATGGGTTCACCGCTCGACCGTCGAAATGAAGCTCGAAATGGGTGTGAGGGGAGCTGCCCTCGGCGTTGCCCGAGTCACCGACCCAACCGATCAGTTGGCCCGCCTCGACCAATGCGCCCACTTCGATGCCTGGAGCAAATGACAACGTCCAGGGGCCATCTCCGTCGTCGGTTCGAACGTTGTCGTTGTTGAGATGGAGGTAGTAGCTCTCCCACCCTTCGGCGTGCTCGATGATCAGATAGCGGCCGGCGCGAGGGCTATCTTCCACCTTGACCACAACACCGTCTGCAACGGCGTACACCTCGGTCATCTTGGCGTCTGCCATGAGATCCGTTCCCGTGTGCCTACGACCGCCAGATCGCTCGGCACCCCAATCGTTGAAGAAGCTCGTCTTGTCGGTCTCCTGGGGAAACCGAAG
>QIDW01000449.1 GCA_003230435.1 Acidimicrobiia bacterium
GCGATTGCAACAGCCGAATAGTGGTCTGCTTGAAACACCTTGCGGATGCGCCGATGTGCGACGAGATTGCCTTCGGTGGCCCGCCTGTCACCCGCCATCACCACTCCGTCCGGGTAGCGCAGGGCAAGCACTGTGGTGCCTTCCGGCACCGACGGGGTTGTGGCGCCTTCCGGCACCGAGAAGGCCGGGGCGCCCCCCACGATTTCTAGGAGATCACTGAAGCTGGCGCCGGGTACCGGGACGTCGAGGGGCAACGGCCCCATCGGTCGTTCGATCACTGGCCACCCTTTTGCACGTAGTTCTTGACGAATTCCTCGGCGTTCTCCTCGAGAACCTCGTCGATTTCATCCAGGAGATCGTCTAGAGCCTCCAGGTCGGTGTCGCTCTCCGCCGTCACTTCGGCTGTCTCTTCGGGTTTGTCCTTGCTCTCGTCCCTTGACTTGGAGCGTTCGCGGTCTGACATCTATCTCATCCTTCCAGGCGTCGGAGCAGGTCCGCTGCGTCCTCTGCCTCGTCCAGAAGGGCGCCGACTCGTTCGGCGTCGCCTTTCAGTGGTTCCATCATAGGAACGCGTTTGAGATGTGATCCGCCGACGTCGAAGACCAGCGAATCCCAGTTGGCGGCCACCAATGAGCCTGCGAATTCGGATACGCAGCGTCCACGGAAATAGGCACGTGTCCGTTGCGGCGGGGTCGAGACCGCATCCTCAACTTGTTGATCGGTATAGAGGGTGCGCATCGCGCCTCTGGCGACCAACCGGTTGTACAAGCCCTTTTCAGGGTCTACATCGTGATACTGCAGATCGAGGGCCCTCAGCTTGGTGTTGGACCATTCGAGTCCATCACGCGCCACGTAACCCTCGAACAGGCGTTTCTTGGCTACCCAGTCCAGGGTGTCCGCCAGTTGCATCGGCTCGGTTTCGAGCAGCGAAAGGGTGCGCTCCCACTCCTCGATGAGCTGGTTCCAAACGGGCTCATCAAGCTCCTTCTCGACATATTTTGCGAACCATTCGAGGTATCTGGCCTGCAGTTCGAGAGCTGTGGCTGAGCCTCCTCCGTCGAGTTGGATAGGTCGGCGCAACGAGAGGTCGTGACTGACCTGCCAGCAGGCTTCGACCGGGTCGGATAGGTCGAGTGGGTCGGGGATGGCCCCGTCTTCGAGAGCCGCGAGCATCAACGCAGTCGTCCCAAGCTTCAGGAACATCTGGACTTCGGAGAGGTTGGCGTCGCCGATGATCACGTGAAGACGTCTGTACTGAGCCGGGTCCCCATGAGGCTCGTCCCTTGTGTTGATGATTGGGCGTTTGAGTGTCGTTTCAAGGCCAACCTGCTCTTCGAAGAAGTCGGCGCGCTGCGTGATCTGAAAGTCGACATCGGGGCGGTCGTTCTCTTTACCTACTTTTCCGGCGCCCGTGAAGATCTGACGGGTCACCATGAAAGGAATCGCATACCTGATCACGTCGCCAAACGGCGTCTCGCGAGAGAGCAGATAGTTCTCGTGAGCCCCGTATGAGTTGCCCTTGCCGTCGGAGTTGTTCTTGTAGAGCGAGACTCGGCGTCCTGAGGTCTCGGATGCAACGACTGCGGCTTTGTGCATGACCCGCTCCCCCGCCTTGTCGTAGAGCACCGCTTCGAGCGGGTCGTAGGACTCAGGACTGGAGTATTCGGGGTGGGCATGGTCGACGTAGAGACGGGCACCGTTGGCCAGGACCGAATTGACCACGGCCCCCTCTGCATCAATCAACCCGTATGTGTCATGACCGAACCCGCGAGCATCACGTCCCGGAGATTCCTCCTCGTAGGACCATTGGACTTTGACCCTCGTTCCTGGATAGCTGTTGACGACGAGCGACGATGCCACGGCGGGATTGAATCCAGGGTCGCCCCTGACAACGATTCCGTACTCGGTCTCGGTACCGAGCACCTTGTGGATTGCCATTACAGGTACTGGCCGCCGGAGACCTTTTCGATGAGCCGACTCTCCTCGTCTCCCCCGACGAGCGTTCTGACATAGACGATCCGCTCACCTTTCTTGCCGGAGATCTTGGCCCAGTCATCCGGGTTGGTCGTGTTCGGCAGATCCTCGTGCTCGCGAAACTCCTGTTTGATCGCCGCTTTCAGATCGGAAGCACGTACTCCGATCGGCCCACCCGCAATCTGGCGTTTGATCGCGTCCTTCTTGGCGCGCCCGACGATGTTCTCGATCATCGCCCCGGAGGCAAAGTCCTTGAAATAGAGCGTCTCCCGATCGCCATTCGCGTAGGTCACTTCGAGAAACTCGTTCTCCTTGTCCATGGCGTACATGTCGGTGACAGTGGTATCGATCATCGAGACGATGAAATCCCCGACGGTGCCACCGAACGAGCTCAACTCCTCGGAGTCGAGCGGGGTTGCGTCGGAGATGTAGATCCGGAAAATCTCTTTTGCGGCAACAGAGTCGGGCCGGTTGATCTTGATCTTCACGTCCAGCCGACCGGGGCGGAGAATCGCCGGATCGATCAGGTCTTCACGATTGGAAGCACCGATGACGACAACGTTCTTGAGTGATTCGACACCATCGAGCTCAGACAGCAGTTGAGGCACGATGGTCGACTCGACGTCGGAGCTGATACCCGTGCCCCGGGTGCGGAAAAGCGAGTCCATCTCGTCGAAGAAAACAATGATGGGAACACCCTCGTCTGACTTCTCTTTCGCCCTCTGGAAGATGAGACGGATCTGACGCTCGGTCTCACCAACCCACTTGTTGAGCAGCTCCGGACCCTTGATGTTGAGGAAGTAGGAGCGTACGTCCGGACGTCCGGTGCGTTCGGACACTTTCTTGGCCAGGCTGTTGGCCACGGCCTTGGCAATCAGGGTTTTACCGCATCCGGGGGGGCCATAGAGAAGGATCCCTTTTGGTGGCTCCAGTTCGTACTCCTTGAACAAATCCTTGTGCATATAGGGAAGCTCGACGGTATCGCGAATCTGCTCAATCTGGGCTGCCAGACCGCCGACCTCGGCATATGTGACGTCGGGGACCTCTTCGAGGACGAGCTCTTCGATCTCGGGTCTCTCCATCTTCTCCAGAATCAGGCCGGTCTTCGAATCGGTCCGGACGTAGTCGCCCGCGCGGATAAAGACATCTGTCATCGCCTCGGAACGTCTGAGGACCTTTTCTTCATCGGCGTGGGCAATGATCATCACCCGGCCGTCGTCAAGTGTCTCCCTCACCCTCAGGACATCGCCTGCAGGTTCGAAGGAGCGGACGTCGGTGACGTTGAAGGCCTCGTTGAGCAGGACCTCCTGGCCGACCTGGAGTTTCTTGACTTCGACGCTTGGTTGGGCAGCGACCCGGAGTTTGCGAGAGCCGGTGAGGACGTCGACCGAGCCGTCGGCGTTGACCTGTAGAACGGTTCCGAAGTTGTTGGGAGGGGAGGTGAGCTTCTCCACTTCTTCCCTGAGCACACCGAGTTGTTCGCGTGCCTCTTCCAAGAGCTGGGAAAGCTTGTCGTTTTGGGCAGCTGCGCGATCAAGCCGATCGCGGGTGCGCGAGAGCTCCGAATCGAGCTCGTCGATATTGCCTGGGGAGTCGCGAACCCGTCGGCGAAGATAAGAGACTTCCTCTTCAAGTGCGGAGACGACCTGACGAAGCTGAGCTGCGTCGTCCTGTGTCCGTTCTTCGTCCACGGCTTCCTCCTGGCCTAGTGCTCGCCTGCAATCAGTATACGAAGGGGTTCGGTTACTTCTCCGGGTTCCTTGAGCTTGGCGCCGAATCGGTCTTGCGCATGAAAACGAGGAAGCCTGTGTGGCCGACCATATTGTGTTCCGGGCGAACGGATCGCCCTGAGACGTTCCAATCCCGGACGAGGAACTCTTTGACCTCGATCTCGGCGAAGGTTCCCAATTCTCGTGCCCTCTCGACTGTGGTCTGCACCTGTGGGACCGTCGGAAGGTAGGCGCACAGGACTCCCCCGGATGGTTGGTGTTCGGATGCCGTCTCGAGAACGTGCCACGGCTCGGGGAGATCCAGGACGATTCGCTCGGGAGTGACTTCGGCTATCGCATCGGAGATGTCCCCGATCCGCAAATCGATGTTCTCCGGGATCTCGCCATACCAACGCTCGATGGCCTTGCGTGCATGTGCGCCGTGGTCCTCCCGGATTTCGACGCTTACTACCCGCCCACCCGGGCCCACCGCGCGGGACAGGCCAAGTGTGAGAGCACCTGATCCCGTTCCTCCTTCGACCACGGTCATCCCGGGGCCAATGTCTGCGTACACGAGTATCGGCCCGAGGTCCTTGGGGTAGACGACCTGCGCCGCTCTCTTCATCTTGAGGATGTAGTCGGCGAGGCGCGGACGGAGAAGCATCAGCATCGTCCCGGTCGACGCCTCGATCCAGGAACCGTCCTCGGCGCCGATCAGAGCGTCGTGTGGGATGGATCCCTGGTGGTATTGGAATGTGCGTCCGGCTTCGAGCTTGAGCAGGAAGTGTCGGCCCTTGGGGTCGATGAGGACTGCCGGGTCCCCCTCGGAGAGGCTCATCAGAAGATGGCGATCACCGAGAAGAGAAGTCCCAGCACCATCCCGATCACGATGATCCAGATAACGATTTGTACAACTTTCTTGTTTTGCATGGTGTCTATATGGTTGGGGACGAAGGCAACGGTAGAAGATGGCGAGCTACAAGAAGAAGTTCATGCGTCGAATGTGGGGCAGTTCGAACGCGAGGGAGGCCGGTTTCGATCGGACCCTGCGCGGGCTGCGTGAGGGTGACAGCACCGACCTCTATTTCGGTTTGGCGTTGAGCGCCCTGGCATATCTGCAGCGGAGCAAGCCCCGCAAACAGTTGATCCACCGCCAGTCGATACCGAAGGGCACCGCCCTCGTGATCCATCACAAGAAGTCGGGAAATCCGCGCCTCGAGATCATCAAACCGAAGAAGCGGGCCCGCGGCTAACCGTTCTGTGAACCGTTTTGGGGCCTTGAGCCAGAAAACCGTTCACAAACAAATCTGTCCCTGACTAGTGACAGGTTGGAGCTATGTGGGATGAGGGAGCTGTTAGGCGGTTCGCCGCGGACAACCATGGGCTGGTCGATCGCCAGGTCTTGCTCGCGCACGGGGCAACCGACGATGTCATCAAGGCTCATGTGGCTGCTGGTCGCTGGGTCCAAGCGCAATGGGGCGTGTACTACCTCAATGTCACCGAGCAAACTTGGCTGGCAGAGATCCGCGCGGCGCTCCTCGCTGCGGGTCCGCATGCTCTTGCATCACACCGGACCGCCGCCGCCCTATGGCACCTCGATGGCATCACCAGCCATCTGATCGAACTGACGGTTCCGTACGAGAATCGGGCCCTCCCCAACCGAGCCATCCTGCACCGCACCCGACGTCGTCTTCCAAATTCCGAGGTAGAGGGTGTTCCGGTCACCACGGTCGAAAGAACTCTGCTTGATCTCTCAGGGCTTCTCTCAGATCGCGTCATGGAAAAGATGTACCTGAGTGCTCTCCGCCTAAAACTGACCTGTCCTGATGAGGTTTCGAGAGTCGTTCGTGAGCAGGGCGGACGTGGGGTAAGGGGCACTCGGCGGCTTCTGCGGGTGATGTCGATCGCAGGCGACGCGCTCTCCGGAAGCGCCGCCGAGGTGGACGCTGCCCGACTCATGAGGGATGCCGGCATCCCCCAACCTGTCGCACAGCTCAAGGTTCGACTCCCGAACGGGGAGCATGCCTATCCAGACTTCGCCTGGCCAGACCTCATGAAGCTGGTAGAGATCGACGGGCTGGGCGCTCATTCGACGCCAGACCAGCTTTCCGACGATCTCTTTCGCCAGAACATGCTTATGGAGCTTGGCTGGGAGATCAGACGCTTTACCGCACGACAACTGTGGCGCGAGCCCAAAGTCGTCCAGGGCGAGATCCGTAGTTTCGTCGGCCGCTGAACGCAACAACCTCTCTCGATCGGTGGTCGGCAATTTGCGTTCTGTGAACCGTTTTCGGTGTGAGGCGCCCAATTCGGTTCACAAAACGGTTTCCGAAGCTCAGACTCGGTAGACCTCTACGACCGTCTTGCTGCGATGGCCCCTCTTACGACCGACGACGAAGGCTGCAACCACCACAACCCCGATGGCAACGGCGAGGAGTATGGCCTTGTCCTGAGCCGAGCGGCGGGTGTCGTCAACGGCATCGACAAGCTCGAGGGCCTTGGCCTCTATGTCATCCCGGGAGATCGTCACTCTGCATCCTCCAAACGATTAGCCCTGCGGTACCCGCCGCGGTGAGCGCGGTGATAAAACGGGAGAGAACCACCCACCATTGGCTGTCGGTGACCACTCCTCTAAAGAGTGAAACCAGCCCGTAATAGAGCGCCCATGCCATGAGAAACGCCCCAAGTGACATGACAATGGCGCCGCCGACACCCATGCCGGCGACTTTGCCAAGACGTTTCGCAGGCTCGATCGTTTCTTGCAGCAGGTACTCCCGCGACATGTCGATCAGCTCTGTTGCGATCTGAGGTATTTCCTGACGGTCGGCCATTGCCATGTGAATCTAACAAGCCCTCGACAGAGCGCTACCCGGGGTTAACGTTCCAGGGGTGAATCCCGTCACTTCGATGCGGTCGCTCGGCCCCCGTTACTTCGCGTTGTGGGTGGGCCAAACGATCAGCCAGCTCGGCACCTACATAGCTTTCCTGACAATTCCCCTTCTCGTTCTTCATATTCAGGAGGCCACCGGAACAGGGAGCACTCTGGATTTCTCGATCGCGTACGCGCTGGAGTTCGCTCCGACCTTGCTGCTTGGCCTGGTAGCTGGTGTTCTTCTCGATCGATGGCATCTACGGCCGGTGATGGTGGCGACGGATCTATTGCGAGCCTCGGCCTTCTTCTACCTGGCCGCCGAGGTGGGAAGCTACGGAATCTCCACGGTGTTCGTGATGGCATTCCTGATCGGCTCGATGACGACCCTTTTTGATGGGGCGCTCTATTCCTTGATTCCTTCCCTCGTCAAGAAAGAGCGTCTGTCCGATGCCAACTCGTTTGTCGCGGCGAGCCAGCAGGCCAACTTTGCCCTTGGTCCGCTGGTGGCAGGCATCATGGCGGTCGCTTTCGCCGGACCAGGGCTTGGGCTGTTCGTCAACGGCCTGACTTTCTTGGTTTCGGCGGCATCGCTGAAGTGGGTCGGGCGTGTTCCCCATCACCGCCGACCGGAAGACGAGATAGCACCATTCTTTACCGAGGCTGTCAACGGGATTCGATACCTCTGGGCCGAGCCGAGGCTTCGAATAACCACCATCGCTTCGGCGGTCCCCAACTTTGTCATGGGTTTCATTGAGGCGACTTTTGTAGTGCTGGCCTTCGACGTCCTACAGGCCGAGTCCGAGTTCGAGGTTGGGGTTCTTCTCTTCGCCATGGGTGTCGGTGGAGTTGTCGGCGCCCTCGTCGCTCCCCGAATTGCCCGCAGGTTTGGTTTGGGAAAGACACTGGTGGTCGGGATGGCCATAGCCGGGGTCGGGTTGCTCCTTGTGATGTTCACGACCTACGGTCTCCTGGCGCTGGCACTCCAGGCGGGATGGATGTTCGGGGTCTCTGTCATCAATATCCCTCTGGCGACTGTCCGTCAGCACTACGCCGCAGAATCGATGTTGGGCCGTGTCATCACCGCGAGCCGCGCCATCGGTTGGGCGACGCTCCCCGTCGGCGCGCTGATTGGCGGCTGGCTCGGTGCCAGCGAGTCGAGCTACCCATGGGTTGCCCGCTCGTTCCCGGTCCTGCTGATCGCCACAGCTCTCTGGCTCTACACCACCGTTGTCTGGACCGACACGTTCGGGCCTGGTTTCGAACCGACGGACGAAGCCGCCGCCCATGCCGGCGAGACGGAAACTGTCGACGAGCCAACCCCGTAGACACACTCGTGCCTGGCTGAGGGCGTCCTTTCCCCGCTTCAAGCCGGTAAGTTCTGAGATGTGGGCCCCGAGACGAACTATGCGAAGAACGGCAATATCCACATCGCGTACCAAACGCTTGGAACTGCGAATCGCGACCTCGTTTATCTGGCCGGAATTTTCAGCCACATCGAGCTGCAGTGGGAAAACCCGCTTTACGAACGTTTCTTAACGCGTCTCTCCTCGTTCGCGCGATTGATCATGCTCGACATGCGTGGCGTAGGTCTCTCGGACCGGGCGCAGCAGTTACCTCTGCTCGAAGATCAGATGGACGATCTGACGGCCGTCCTCGACCGAGTCGGGGCAAACCGGACTGCGATCTTTGGTGCCTCTCAGGCCGGTCCCATGGCAATTCTGTATGCAGCTAGCTTTCCCCAAAAGGTGGACGGTCTGGTTCTCTACGGCGCCTACGCCTCGTCACAACGCCGAGGGGACTATTCGTGGGGTAGGGATCCCGAGTGGATCGCCCAGTTCCTTGCCCAGTTGGAGCAGCGATGGGGACAGGGCACCTTTCTCGAGCAGGTGGCACCCAGTCACACGGGAGACGCGGTATTCCAGGAATGGTGGGCCAGGTTTGAACGCTATTCATCATCGCCTGGCAACGCTCTGGCCTATGCCAAAGCCCACATCAACGACGACGTACGCGATCTTCTCGGCGCGGTTTCGGTGCCCACTCTCGTGATTCAGCGTGCAGGTGACACCTACCGGGGGGCCGGTCAGGGCAAGTACATAGCCGAGCGGATACCGGGAGCTCATTATGTCGAACTCCAAGGTAGGGACCATCTTCCATACGTGGGCAACTCGGATGAGATAGTCGACGAGATCGAAGAGTTTCTGACGGGTGCTCGATCGGGCACGGAGCTTGGTCGAGTTCTTGCCACGATCCTGTTCACAGACATCGTCGACTCAACGAGCAAAGCCGCCGAACTTGGTGACAGTCGATGGCATGGTCTTTTGGCCGGTCACAACCAGATGATCAACATGCAGCTTTCGAAACACCGTGGACGGTTGATCGATACTGCTGGCGACGGTGTTCTTGCACTATTCGATGGTCCGGCCAGAGCCATCCGCTGCGCTCTCGCAATACGAGACTCGGTCCACGATCTGGGACTCCGTGTTAGAGCGGGGCTCCATACCGGAGAGGTCGAGGTTGGTGCTGATGGCATCTCCGGATTGGGAGTTCACATTGGGGCGAGGATCGCCGCCCTGGCGGGTCCCGATGAGGTTCTCGCGTCCCGAACCGTCAAAGATCTCGTCGCCGGATCAGGAGTCGGATTTCAAGAGCGGGGCACACACGACCTGAAGGGAGTTCCTGACCGCTGGGAGTTGTTCTCTGTGTCCGGATGAGGTGCGCATTCTCAATTTGGTCCTTCCAGATCCCAGTTCTGCATTCAGTGGACACAATGGATCCCGTTTGAGCTATCCTCTCCACCGCGACTTAGGGTCGCGCGGGTAGCCGCATGGATCGGCGTCCCGTCCGCTGTAGAGGAAGACACTGTGAACCTGTTCGTAGGCAACTTGCCTTACACAACATCCGACGACGATCTCCGCCAAATGTTCGAGCCTCACGGCTCGGTCGATTCGGCGCGTGTGAACTGACCGCGAGACCGGAAGGTCCCGAGGTTTTGGATTCGTCGAAATGGCCGATTCGGCCGCAAACGAAGCAATCGAGGCCCTCAACGGGTCCGACATCGGAGGCCGCGAGCTCGTGGTCAACGAGGCACGCCCTCGCCGCTAAGTCGGCTTTAGAAGCAGAAAATCCGAGTGCCCTAGGTACTCGGTTTTTTGCTATCTGAAAAGTATTCGAGGCTCTCACCGGTTTCGGTCGAGCATCCTGGGCTAGTTTCCCCTTTCGGCAGTGAGAGGGAGTCCCATGTCAACGCGTCAAAAATCGAAGTCGACCCGTCTTGTTATTGCGCTGACCCTTGCCGGAGTGCTGGCGCTACCGGCCGGCCTGGCGGGGGCGGGAGCGGAAATGGACAGCACTCTCACGGGTGCCCTCGCTCTCCTCGGTTTCAACGAGTACGACTCGATGGAGATCATCAACCGATCCATGAAAACCGAGGACGTCACGTCCTTCCGGTTTGCAGCCAGTCTCGATCCCGCCACGATCGACGAAGAAGAGGCACCGTGGGGGTTCCCCGCGCGCATAGGCGCCACCTGGGTTACCTGGGCTGACCCGTCGACCATTCCTTCTTTTCCTGACTCTCCCGAGGTGATTGATGGCGTGCTCTATGTGCCCCGCGGAGGGCCGGTGCTCGACACCAACTACGTCCTCATGTGGGCACAGATGCGTGGCCCCATACCCATCGAGGAACCCATGGACCTCTTCCAAAACTGGTCCTGGCCCTTTGGCAAACCTGGCCAGCCCACATGGAATCCCATCTCTCAATTCCCTCAGGACACATGGAGTGGGGCTTCCGTTATCCCTTACATCACCTACGGACCCCAACCGTGGAGCTTCGATGTCAGCGTCGTGCAAGCCGATGGTTCGCTCGCCGACATCGATTTCACCGGGGGCGCCATCATTTACGGCGACGTGATCGCTGGCTTCGTTGAAGAGGAAAAGATGTTCCCGGAGAGTATCGACGGGATCACATATAGCTACGCGGGCCACATCCACGACGGCACCTATGGCGCCAGCGAATCCTCCAGGTCTCTGATCACGTTTGCCACCGGCACTCCGGGAAATCTGGTTGGGGTACCGCCCACTGGTCTGCTCGTGGTGGGCAGCGGAACCCCACCACCAACCACATCTACCCAAGCTACGACAACGACAACGATCGACGAATCCGCATCGGGTGC
This sequence comes from Acidimicrobiia bacterium, assembly GCA_003230435.1. Classification (GTDB taxonomy): domain Bacteria; phylum Actinomycetota; class Acidimicrobiia; order Spongiisociales; family ZC4RG35; genus SZUA-217. Next base: position 10,725 of record QIDW01000449.1, read on the forward strand.
CGCGACCACTTCCACCATCGGAAGCACCACTGAGGAGGCAACCAGCCAACCGGCGGACACCACGGAGACCGAGCCGGGCGGGTTCCCTTGGTGGATTCTGGCCCTGGTAGGTCTGATCGCTGTCGTGATAGGCGGGCGTTTGTTCATCGTTTCCAAGAAAGACCCCTGCGCCGATCTGTTGATCGCATGGAGCGATGCGCAGGATCCGTGTGATGAAGCGCGAGCAAAAGAGAAAGAAGCCAAAGAGGACTGCGATGAAGCAACCGAGCATCGCAAGGACCTGGAAAGCAAGCTCCGGAATCTTCGTGCCGAATGGCCACCTGCCTTCGAAGGTGAGGGAGCATCCGCCGAGTTGTCGGGCCAGCCCGAGACCCGAGTGACCAGCAGGGACCTCCACGCGCGTAGTCAGGCTCTCGGGAGACTCTGGGATGAGTATCAGGCTGGAAATGTCAGCGCCCAGGAGGTAGAGCAAGCCTGGGAGCGTGCCAACACACCCGAGTTCCGTGAGGAGATGCGGCGAAGAACAGAGGCGAAGATCGCTGAACGCGAGCAGCTCGA
>QIDW01000113.1 GCA_003230435.1 Acidimicrobiia bacterium
TGGCGAGCCCTCTCCAACCTCTCCTGATCCCAACAACCTCATGGCCATCTTCCGAGACCCGATTGACCACAGCCTTGATACACGCGTTCAAACCAGGGACATCACCACCCCCGGTCAGAATGCCGATTCTCATAGAACAATCCGTGACAGAGACTTCACCAATGATGACACAGGTCGCAAAACGAGCGAGTTACTAGCCCGTGGTGAGGTAAGCCACCGATCCATCAAGAGGCTGCGCCTGGGTGACCTCATAGAGTGCGATATGGGGGCGATCGTTTCCGTCAATCGCCAGCGAGACCAACTGGCCCAGCGGAAGACCGGCCTCCACGATCTGGCGGATCTCCCAGCCCGATTCCTCTCGAACGGCGTACCACACGCCCTGGGTATCGGCGAACACCACGTTGGCGCGGCCCTGACTGTCGAAGGCAAGTGAAGAGTTGCGCCGCGCATTGGGCTCGGAGAAGGCGGTGAGTTCCCCGATCGTCTCCAGCGTCCAGCCGTCGTCATCTCTCATCGCGTAGACGATCTCACCAGCGGCGCTTCCTGTCTGACGGAAGAAGGTGACAACAGGTCGGCCGTCGGAGTCATACGCAAGAGACGAGTATTTTCCAACGTTCCCCTCTTCGGCAGCTTTCTCGAGGTTCCACGATCCGTTTTCCAAGCGGGCGAAGACGAGATCCTGGTCAACGTCGTTGTAGTAGGTGAGGCTCGGCAAGCCCGCTGGATCGAGAGCCAGCGCCACGTTGTACTGGTACGGGATGGGACCGCTTCCGATCTGGGTCACCTCCCACCCGGATCCGGCGTTTCTGTAGTACTCAACCCCATCGGCGCTCCCAAACTGAGAAGGATCGACACCGGCTGCATGGATCACACCGTCGCCTCCTATGACGACGGTGGAATCCCACCCGTCGTGGCCGGAATCGCTAGCGATGTCCTCAACCCACTTCGAGCCATCCCAGGACAGTCGGACAAGGTCACCGAGTTGAGGATCGAAGCTATCGGCCTGGTGATCATGGATAACGATGTTGGGCGTACCGTCCGGTTCGTAGGCAAGGCCGATCGGACCATAGAAATAGCCCTCCTTGACGATTTCAACCTCCCAACCGTCATCGGATTCTGCGAACGCCACGAACCCCTCGCCGGTCTTCTCCAACAACCACGTCACCCCTACCTCGCCGGTCGGGTCGATCGCTACCGCCGGCTTGACACCTGATCCAAGCGAAACGGCGTTCCACCCTTCGGCGACTGAGAATGTCAGGTCGGAAACGTCTTCTTCGGCCGACGGTGGTGTTGTCGAGGGCGAGGTAGTGGAAACGATGCTCCCATTCACTGAATCATCGCCGGTGGTGCCGGCGCAGGCAGCCAACACCAGCACGAATACCAGAGAAAGGCCGACTAGGACTAGACCCCGTTGGGATGTTTTTCTATCTGCCACGCGATGACTCAAACATCGCCAGGAGGAGAACCATTCCATTACGAACTCGGGTGATGACCGAGCATCGCACATCGGTCGGTGGCCCACGTCGACGTGAGCAGCTGCTCGGCACCAAGCAGTAGGGAGGCGCCGATGAAGAGACTGGCAATCACATCCGATGGCCAGTGTGCGCCCAGACGGACTCGACTCACAGCGACAGACAACACAACCACGGCGAACACCACGAAACCGAGCCTCAAGAGCCCGGACTGATTTGTCAGCACCCAAAGAAGGAAGGGGACAAGCCCGAAGATCACGACGGCATGTATGACATGGCCGCTCGGAAAGGAGCCCAACTCTGTGCTAACCGCCGGGTTGGGAGGCCGGGCCCGATCGACAATCAACTTGAGCACAATATCGACAGTGAGGGCGGCTGCGACCAGAGCGCCGAGCGTGAGAGCCGAGGCACGACATCGGCGCCACAGAAAGACAACAGCGACAACACCGACGGCGACAGCTAGGTTCGGAGAGCCAAGTCGAGTGACGGCCTTGGCGAGTGCGAGTTGACCCTCCCACCCTCGTATCCACTCCGAAACGGGTTGGTCGATTCGCAATAGCCAGTCCGGGTTGCTCGCGGCGACCACCGCGAGGAACACGGTGATCACGACCGTCACGATCAGAAATCCTCGACTACGCAGGACAACACGAAAGAACCAGGGCGCATCATCGGGAAGTCCGCGATGGATGCGACCGAACGTCATACCTCCGGGCAATTCCTTCCCCGTCACTGCGCCCCTTGCCCTACGGGTTGGCATGACCGGGTCGTCGCCATCAAGGGCGACTTAGGGGCGTCCGTGTGAGAAGCGGCCGCACCGAGGGGGGCACATCAGTGCGATCGCGGCGGCCACGCATGCGCCACGACAACGCAGTGCCGACCACCGCAACCAGAAGGCCGAGCACAATGAGGACCGTTCTGTTGACTGCCGGTTCACTCCCAAACGCGAATCGCACGGAGAACCCCAAACCCAGCGCCGCAATGATGCCCGGCAGCCATTCCGGGGCGAGCCGCAATGTCTGCACCCCGAGAACCCACAAGCCGATCACTGCCAGCATGCTGACAGCCCAAACCCAGCCGACGTTCTGAATGTAACCATCGGGGTTGAAGAAGTTCCATGTCGCGCCTGGAACAACGAGGACTACCAGGGCGAATGCGATGGCACTGACAGCTCCGTACACCGCCCGCGGCCTCAGGCCAGATTCGGTTCGCCGCGACGCCCCGGCACCGGCGCGGACCTCGTCAGCTACAGCCGCTCCAGTGTGTTTCACGCGCCGCTCAATCCCAGTGTCGCCTCTCAACTTGCGAACCGCGTCGCTGATCAGAAGCCCAACCGAGATAAGGAACCCTCCCGCCAGCGCCCCTGGGATAAAGACGAAAAGTGCACCCGGGTCAACGTCATCGCCAAGGGCAGTGTGTTTGGGCACCCGGCCGATCATCCGGCTACCTCCAGCACTCTGTCGGCCTCAATGTCCACCTCGTTGTCAAGGATGACAACGATTCCTCTGTCACCGTCGACGCGAAGCCGGGGAGATTCGTAGGAAGCGAGTCGGCCCACAAGACCAGGAACATTGAGTACCGCCGGAAGCCCCAGTTCACGGGCGATGATCGCGGCGTGTGACAGCGGCCCTCCCTCTTCAACCACGATCGCACCAGCAGTGAGAAATAACGGCGTCCATGCCGGATCCGTCGTCCTCGCCACAAGGATGTCGCCGGGCTCGATCGGCTCGGTGGCCTTGGTGATGATCCGGGCGGTGCCTTCGTAAACGCCGGCACTCGCTCCCCATCCCGTGAAGGTGTCACCAGACGGGATCTCGGACTCACCCAGACGTCGGCTTGGGTCACCAACGAATATCTGCGGTACGGAGTCATCCGAGGAGAGGCGATCGAGGACATTGCGACGTCTCTCCAGCTCCCAAAGGCTCGGCCCGCTTCCCGCGAAGGCCGATTCGAGCTCTTGGGCTGCGAGGAGGTCGACATCAAGCTGGGTTCTGAGCACACCCGAAGCGTGGAGTCGACTGCCAAGGGCGAGGTGCACCCTCCGGACCTCGCCACCCAGGGCAAGGACAGCCGACTTGGTCTTCTCACGCAGGTGGAGGAACTCGACAGCGTCTGTTACGAGACGACGAAGCATGCGCCGCCGCACGTCGACGATCTGGGCGGTCATGACACGCTGCATCCGCCACTTCCACGAGGTCGCAAAACGGCCTCCGATTTCCTCGAGAAGCACAAAACGCGCGCCCGGATCGACCATCTGTCGTCGCCCCGATCGCTCTACCTGGACCGCCTGGCTGATGAGTTGCCAGGCGAGATCGCGAGACTCGGCCCAGGTTTCGCCTGCGAACACGGAGGCACATCCGGAACGCCCAAGCTCTCCTTCGACGGCGGCAAGGAGCTCCGCCCCCGATTGGCTCTGCTCGAGAGTGGCAAGAACTGCCGTGTCACGGGCGGTGAGCGCTCCAATCGATTTGGCGAGCGCCTCGTCTGCCAACGCCTGCTCGGCCAGATCGCACGTATGCAGAGCCACCTGAGCTCCGCAGGGGTCGATTCCGCCCGCGGTGAGCTGCTGAGCTAGACCCGACGCCTCTTCGCCGACGTGGGGCTCGAGAAAGAGCTCCACACCGCGATATGCCGCCGCGGCAGCAGCGGCCACGGCGATCTCGGCACCCATGAGGCGGCCACCGAGATCGAGAAGACGGTGGCGGTAGGCCAGAAGCTGTTCGGTGGTGGCGATGTCACAATCTGGCGGGCTGAGGAGGAGACGCTCGGTGGCGTTGATAGAGGCGTGGGCCTCAAACCTGAACCTGCGTCGTGCGTTGATCTCCCGAAAGCCGGTGAACATGGAGCGCAGTCCCTTGAACGGGCCTCGAACCGTTGCCTCCGGCTGGGGATCGTCGGGCTCGCTGATGACGCGCCCGAAGTATTGGCGCTCGATCTCTTCGGCAGATCCGCCCGGAACCTCAGCGGCTGCCGCCTTCATGAGATCAAGGCTGAGAACTGCGCGTCCCCGGATCCGTGCGAGAAACGGTCGTTGATCGGCAATCGGTGGCAGAGCACTCATCTGGTCAAAAAGCTGGCGGAAACCCTCCTCGAGCAACGGTGCTGCGGTGGTCCACTGCAGAGGAGGAAGCACACCCGGCAGCGACTCGGCGATACCGGCCGTCGTGAACGCATGGTCGGACCCGATCCGGGTGTCGAACCCGTCGTCATCCCCGTCTATCGAGATCGTCGTGATGGGTCGCGACTGGACGATGTACAAGCGTGCGCCATCGTGAGCCCACTCGACGTCTTGCGGATCACCGAATTCGCGCTCCAGCTCGAGGGCGGCCTCGATCGCTTCGTCGAGAACGTCGTCCACCAAAGGGCGATGCGCTGCAGAACGAGGCAAAACATACGCCTCCGGAGTGACCTCGCCAGAGACGAGTTGCTCGGCCAGTCCCTCAACGGCTTCTATTCGTAGATCGCTGCCAGAGCCCGCCGGATTCACCGTGAATACGACGCCGGCACGCTCGGCATCGACAAGGCGCATGATGACAATCGACATGGCAAGGTCATCTTCCGGCACTCCTGCATGAGCTCGGTAGGCCCGCGGTGCAGGAAGCCAAAGTGATGCCCACACCAATCTCACGGCGTGGAGCACAGCGTCGTCGTCACCGATCTCGAGATAGGACCGGTACTGGCCGGCGAAGGATGCAGTTTCCATGTCTTCGGCCGTCGCCGATGATCGCACCGCTAGGAGATCGCCACCTCCGACATCAGCCGCTAGCTCGAGAATCTCCTCAGCAAGCGCATCGGGCATCACAGCCTCGAGAAACGCCGCGTCGACGCGCTCGGCCGCTTGGTCCAGATCGACCTGATCCGGAAGACCCTGCCTCCGGAGTTTCTCGATGAAACTCTTTAGACCTGACTCATCTACGAACCAGCGGTAGCCGTCCGTAGTGATAGAACCGGTCGGCGGCACCGTCGCACCCATCTCGATGAGTCGGTTGAGAGCGAACCCTTTTCCACCGACCAACCGGGCCTCGACTTCGGTCCCATCGAGGATGCCGGTCGCCCTCGTCACTGACGCGCTTCTTCGACGTCAGACACGACTCCGTAGCGTTCAAGAAAAGTCGCAATCGCCCGATCGGTCACCGTCGTGAGTGGCTCACCTGATACCGACGCCCGATCGCGCAACCATGCCACGAGATCGCGCCGGATAGGAATCGCAGGACGTCGGGATTCGACACGAACGAGAAGAACGAGGCTGATGACGAGGCTGATGACGAATAGCACGAATAGATCCCACTGACCACCAATGCCAGCGTCGATGGACCCGATGGTGAGGACCACGGCGTTCGCAACCACGAGCAGCCTCACAGTGCCGGTTGGACTCATGGGAAGCTCCTTTTCTCGTTGTGTTCGCGTGTTCATTCAACGCGACGAAGCCCTCCGATACTCCGCCATTCTTGAACGACGCACGGACACGCCTGGTCGGAGCCGGTTTAGGTCCTCATCAGGGCCTTGATGAACTACTGAGGAGAAAATATCTGAAACGCCTAGTGGGCCGGCACACCTAACGATCTCTTGTGCCCGGCACGGTTCTGGGCGGTGGCCAGGTAGGCAAAGGTGAAGATGGTGGCTTGGGTGAGGACGATCGCGGCACCGGAGGCGATGTCGAGGTAGAACGACAGGTACATGCCTGCGAAGCCCGAGACGGTCCCGATGACCACGGACAGTGCGAGCATCGTACGAAATCGGTCGGTCATGAGACGGGCTACCACCGGCGGGATCACCAGGGCCGCGGCTATCAGGGTCACACCGAGCACCTGCATGGTGGCGATGACAGTGGCAGCAAGCAACAGCGCGAATAGGGCGTCGAGCCGAGCGGTGCGAACGCCGAACACCTCGGCGACTTCAGGATCGAAGGTGAGAAAGAGAAAGGGCCGGTACAGGATGACGATGACCAGGCTGACAATCAGGGCGACGCCGATCACAATGACCACGTCCAGCTTCTCGACGCCGAGCACGTTGCCGAACAGGGCGGCTTCGAAGTTACGGGTGAACCCGCGGGCACGGGAGATGAGCGCGACGCCGAGAGCAAAGCTTGCTGTGGTTATTACGCCGATGGCCGCGTCGGCGCTGATGGTGCGACGTCGTGCTACTCGGTTGACCATGAGCGCCGAGGCAACGCCCCAGGCTCCGGCACCGAGGTAGAAATTGATGCCGGCTAGGAAGCTGGCGACTGCGCCACCAAAGATGGCATGGGCGAGCCCATGTCCGATGTAGCTCATGTTGCGGAGGACGACATAAGTGCCGACGACAGCGCACAGCCCGCCCGCGACGGCGGCAACGATGAGACCGTTTCGGAAGAACTCGAAACGGAAAGGCTCAACCAGGAATTCCATCGGCCTTCCTTTGGATTGGGACCACCACGGGATCGGGGTGTTTGTCGATGACAATGGGATGGCCGTGGTGTTCGATGAGCTCCATTTCGGCGCCAAACGTCTCATACAAGACATCGGGGACGAGTGTCGAGCCGGGAGGGCCCTGGGCTATGAGCCTGCGGTTGATGCACATCACTTCTGGGAGGTGAGCGGCGACACTGTTCAAGTCGTGGGTGGTGAGCACAACTGCCACGCCGCGCTCGGCAATGTCCCGCAGTGTGGCCAGGACATCCTGACGGGTCTTGACGTCCACACCCGCCATGGGCTCGTCGAGCAGGACCAGATTCGGATCGGCCATCAGTGCTCGAGCCACGAAGACACGTTGCTGTTGGCCGCCGGAGAGCTCGCGGATGTGTCGGGGTTCGAGATGACCGATCCCCAGGTCGTGGAGCAGGGTGTGGGCTCGGTCGCGTTCTTCGGCTCCGTATCGGAGTCCGAGGCGTCTACCGGCGCTGCTGCCCATGAGCACGACCTCGTCTACGGTCACCGGGAAATACCAGTTGACCGTATCCACCTGGGGCACGTACCCGATCCGCAGTGATGGAGATGATTCAACCGAACCGAGAGAGGGATCCAGGCCACCGCCGAGCAGCTTGAGCAGCGTCGTCTTGCCTGATCCGCTTGGGCCGACCACACCTAGCAGCGAGCCCCGCATGACTTCGAGGCTCAGGTCGGAGAGAACAACATCGCGGTCGTAGGCAAAGCTGACATTGCGCAGCGCCACCACCGAATCACGTGACCTGTCATTGCTCATACGTGGCCCTGTCACAAAAATTGTCGGTGGGGAATCCCTCTAGGGCTGACGCATCGCCGCCGAGGGCTTCGACCATCGTGCGGAAGTCGAAGACCATGAGCCCGAAGTAGGAATGGTCCGGGTCACCGGGACCACCAGGCAGATCATCGTCTCTGAGCTCGTCGACGTAGCGAGCCCCCGTCTCGTTGGCGATCCTCTCCAGCACCGGACTGGAAAAGACCTTAGACCCGAATATCGCTGGAACGTTCTCGGCTCGGATTTGGAGGATCAGATCTGCGACTTCGCGGGCGGTGGGCTCGGAGAAGTCGGAAGGCTGAATTGCACCGATCACCTGCCATTCGTACTCCCGGGCGAAATAGGGAAAGGAGTCGTGATAAGTGAGGAGTTGTCGGCGCTCAGGAGGGATGGTGGCCGTGGCTTCCCGGACCGCCGCATCGAGCAGCTCGATTCGCTCCCGGAGCCGATCGAAGTTGGCCTGATAGGCGTCTGCATTTTCGGGGTCGATGCTTGACATCTTGTCGGCAATCAACTTCGCGTAGTCAAGTGCATAGAGCGGGTTGGTCCAGAGATGGGGGTTGGGATCGCCCTCCTCCTCGGGGAATGAGAAGTCGAAGATGTAATCCTCGGGTTCGATCGTTGCTTCGCCCAACGAGAAGATCTCCACCCCGTCCTGTACATTTGCCTCTGCCAAGGCCATTGCGGGTAGCTCGAGGTTGAGGCCATTCACAAATACGATGTCGGCCTCGGCCAGGATGAATGCGTCAGAGGGAGCAGGCGCGAAAGTGTGCGAGTTGACTCCCTCCGGCACCAGCCCGACCACCTCCCCGGCATCGCAGACGACGTTGGCTACCAGGTTCGTGATCGGAGAGACCGTGGTCACGACCAATAGGCCTTCTCCACCCGATTCAGACGCTGATGTCGATTGAGGTGATGAGCCACAGGCAGCCACCAACAGCGCAGTGACGATGACGGCCGCCGAAACACGGCGGGAAGGAAACGTTGGTGACACTTGATCTCCTTAATGCGAGCCTGTCGTAATCGCAAGCGTCTCGCAGTCTATCGAAGTGCAGTCTCACGTGGGAGGGTCGAGGATCAGTCTGTGGTGTCGACGACCGAGCAGTCGATGTGGCGGCCGAGGATGCCGAAATGAAGCCCATCGGGAACGAAGCCGTAGTCACGGATGATCCCGGTGAAGCTCTGCTCGAGTGCATCGACGGGAAGGTCCACAACCCGGCCACACTTCTCACATACCAGATGGTGGTGATCCGAACTGGCGCTCAGGTGATAGATGCCAGGACCATGGCCAAGGTGCACATGGTGCAACACCCCGAGGCCCTCGAAAACCTCCAGGGTCCGATAGACGGTGGACACGTCGATCGCCCCAGGGCCACTGGCCCTTTCTGCGATGTCGATCGCGGAAAGATGCTCATCGGAGGCTGCTGCCAAGACCTGACAGATAAGTCGACGTTGCAGCGTGATCCGAAGGCCCGCCACCCGAAGCGCTTCTAACAGTTCATTTTCCCGATCCGACATGCGCCAACGGTAACCGTGCTTCGAACCGCTCAGAGCCAGCGACGGAACCAGTTCTTCTCGAAGAACACTTTGCCGATGTGCCAGCGGCGGTTCGCCTTGTAGAGCTTGATCTGTGGTGTTGGCTCGGCGTAGAAGTCGCCGCGGCCGAAGCCGGCTTTCCCGCCGCCCGTCTCGACGAAACATTCGCCGAATCCGTCATACCGTTGCGGCTCACCTTCTCCAGTGATGTCAAGGGCGATGTTGTGAGCCACCACCTCGGCTTCGCGTTCGGCGAACACTCCCGCCATGGGCAAGGGCTTGCCCATTTTGAGTGGAATCCC
>QIDW01000292.1 GCA_003230435.1 Acidimicrobiia bacterium
TCCGCCGGCACTCAGGAACCGCCGGTTGCAATATGTGCCATTGAGGAAGGAGGTGGCCGCACAACCGAGGTGGCAATCCTCTCGACGGTCGACGGCCCGACGCGGCTCACCCTTTTTGCGAGTGGGGAGGCGGCCGGAAGCATTGGGCAACCAACGGGGCCGTCTGGCTCGGTGATCATCCCGGTGGTGGACGTAGCCGCTGTCGGCACGGTCGGCGGTCTCATCGAGTTGCCGATCTCTTCATCTGCAGCAGCGGCGGTTGTGGTGGGGGCGGAGTCGATGTCTGCCGAGTCATGTGCCACTGTTCCGACGCAGCAGTCTTTCATCACCGGGGCATCGACTATCGGGGGGGATACGTTCGAGCTTCATCTGATGAACCCATACGCAGGTGAGGCAGTTGTCGAGTTAGTTGTTCAATCGGAAGCCGGAATCGAATCCAACGATCGATTCGAGTCAGTCGTAGTTCCAGCAAGATCCTCGGCCATTGTCGATTTCACCGATTTGATCCCGGGGCGCGAGACCCTCTCCGTTGCCATCGAGACTGTCAAAGGGAGGGTCCTCGGTGTTGGCCGACAGGGGATCGACGGAGAGAGCGCTGTCTGGAAAGCCGTGGAGGGATCTCAAGGCTGGTTCCTGCCTATTCCGATGGGCGGGGGATCGAAGCGTCTGCTCATCGCGACCCCCGCCGACACCGATGTTGAGTATGAGATCGACTTCTACGGTCCCGAAGGGTTGGAGGAGGCCTATATAGCCGGCACGCTCAGCTCCAGGGGTCAGGACATCATCGACCTGGCGGCTATCACACCTGAGGTGGCCGGTGTTCGGGTCATCTCCACCGGTCCTGTAGTGCCGACACTCTGGATCAACTCGGAACCCGGTCTCGCTGTGACGACGGCGAGCGCTGTCGAAGCCACACGCTGGTTCCTGCCCGGAGCAGGTACCCCGGCGAAGGGCCGAGCGAAGGCCGTCATTCTCAACGTTGGAATCGACGGAGCCAACGTGTCTATCAGATCACTCAAGGCGGAATCGGTCGTAAACACGATCGTTCTTCCGGCAGACGGTGTCGTTGAGATTCAGCTCGCAGCGGCCGATGGGTACCTGATCGAGGCAAGCGAGCCGATAGTGGCTTTGTGGGTTGCAAACAGAGACAACGCTGGTCTGGCCGCGATGGGAGTGCCGATTCTCGATGGATGAGATTGGGGTGAGAATCGGTCTCGTGGTGGGCGCCCTTGCAGTGGCCGGCGTTTCGACTCTGGTGCTGCGGGCCCGAGCCAGAGGTGGTCCTCGAAAGCTGGCGGCTACGGGGTTGGTTCAGGGCGTGTACCTCTTCACGTCGAAAGCATGCCTCGACTGCAAACAGGCGAGAGGGATGCTCGATGATGTTCTGGGCCCAGACGGGTACAAAGAGCTGAGCTGGGAACAGGAGCCTGGTTTGTTCCATGAGCTCGGCGTGGGGGGAGTTCCCGCCACCATGATCGTCGATGTTGATGGCTCCGGTGTCGTCTGGCCGGGACGCCCCGACAAGGCATTGGCACACCGCGGTCCTTGAATAGAGATTTCGCGACTTCTAGCGTTCTCTCCATGACAGTCAGTTGCTCCCGGTGTGGTTCGCCCTCGAACTCGGTTATGTCCTTTCACTACGGGGACAGCGCTGTCTGGCTCGATGATCTGGTAGACCCACCGCAACCGTACGGATACTCTTTATGTGCCGACCATTCGGACAGGATGACGCCGCCCCATGGTTGGACCTTGACCGATCGCCGGACCGTCACCCGACTGTTTGCCCCGGTTCACGTGGCCTAGTGGTGTAGTGGCGCCTCTCGACCGCGATCTTCTCGACGCGGTGAAGGATCTCGACGAACACGGGTTACGTCGCCTCCAAATTCTCACGCGCGCACAGTTGGAGCGAAGTGGGGCAATCGACTCGAGTTCGGAGCCCCAAGTCAACATGCGTCAGCAGATGGTCAGGTGTGGCAAACGAGGTTGTACGAAATGCCCCCATGGTCCCTACTGGTACGCGTATTGGACCGAGGACGGCAAACGAAGGAGCCGGTATGTCGGCAGGCTTCTGGACGAGGAGTCGTTGTCGTAAGAGTCGACCCGACTTACCATGTCCGGGCTATCGACTGATTGAAGCCAATGGACTGCCCCGAGTGCTCGCAAACTGACGTTCTCGAGATAGAACACATCCTCCCCGACGCGATCGAGGTTCGTTTCTTCTTTTGCCACAATTGCGAAGAGAAGTGGTGGAACCGTGATGGCGTCGATATCGACGTCACTCAAGTCTTGGAGATGGTCCGGCAATCCAAGACGTGACCTCTCCGAAGGGGAGGCTCTCCAAGGTCCCGGTTCTCCCCGTCCTCCTGGTGGTCGGGGCATCGCTGATCATCTTCGTGGTGATGAATCCGTTGCTCATCTTCACAGCCACGACTCCTACGGGCGGCGACATGGGAGCTCATGTCTTCGGGCCCGCCTATCTGCGTGACAATCTTCTTCCGGAGGGGAGGATTCTCGGCTGGTCCAACGACTGGTTCGCCGGTTTCCCGGCCTTCTACTTCTACTTCCCGCTCCCTTCCTTGGTAATCGTCGCATTCGATGTGCTCCTGCCCTACGGGGTCGCCTTCAAACTTGTGACCGTTCTCGGTTTGCTGGCCCTGCCACCGGCGATCTACTTCCACACCCGAGCGATGAAACTCAACCGCCATGTTGCTCTCGTAGCCGCCGGAGCAGGGGTGGTGTTCGCTTTCCTGGAGAGCTTTTCGATCTACGGCGGGAATGTTGCGTCGACCCTGGCCGGTGAGTTCTCGTACTCGTGGTCGTTCACGCTATCCCTGGTATATCTCGGTTTGTTGATGAAGGCGGTACGCGACGACCGCAAATACGCGAAATGGGCTGCGCTGGCACTTGCCCTGACCGCCCTGTCTCATGTGCTGACCACGCTCGTCGTGCTCTTCGCCTCGTTGTTCGTCCTGGCATGGAAGAAAGGGTTCTGGCGAACCCTTGCGGTTTGGGTCTGGGGATTTGCGATTGCCGCCTTCTGGGCGCTCCCCCTGCTGGCCCGTATCGGTCTGACTTCAGACATGGCCTGGACACCGCTCACCAAATGGGAGGAGATCTTTCCGGTAGAGCTGTGGCTGCTTCTGCCCATCGCCATCCCCGGAGCGATATGGGCCATGCGTAAGACCTCCCGAGCTGCACCGTTGATCGGCGCGACTCTGCTCCCGCTCATCTATTACCCACTACCGACGCTGCTACCCGACCTCTTCCCGAGCATGTTCGAAGGGGCGCGATGGAAACTTTGGAACGGGCGTCTTCTTCCGTACTGGTACTTCGGTGTCTCCTTTTTCGCCGCCGTCGGTTTTGGAGCGGCTGTGGTCTGGATGTCGAGACGACTGCCCAGCCAGATCTCGAAACTCTGGGCGAGTCTGGTGCTTGGCGTAGCTTTTGCGGTGGGTGCCGGGCTGATAGCCGACTCCTCCGAGTTCCCTTCCTGGGCGTGGGTGCTCGTTGCCGTCGTGGGTGTTGGGGTTGTGGCCGCCAGTCTCCTCGCTCCGGCGATGGTGAACACACGCAACTACCTGACCACGACAGCCGTGGCGCTTGTTGTCCTTGGGGCCACAGCCGGCGTGACGTTCATCGATGGATGGTCGCGTTGGAACTACGAGGGTTATGAGGCCAAAGAGTCCTGGCCGGAGTATGAGTCCCTGATGGTGGAGCTGGACGGGCTTCCCGACGGCCGGGTTATGTGGGAGAACAACGCCGGGCTCAACAAATACGGGACTCCGATGTCGCCGATGCTGATCCCGTATTGGACCGAAGGTTCGCAAAAGTCGATGGAGGGTCTCTACTTCGAATCCTCCCTGACCACGCCATTCCATTTCATCAACCATTCCGAGATGTCGTTCAAGTCGTCCAATCCCATTCCAGGGCTCAAGTACAACATATTCGACATGGAGCGAGGCTTGAAGCACATGGCCGTCTATGGCGTGGACTACTACGTGTCGTTCACACCTGAGGCGGCAGAGAAGGCCGGGGGAATCAGCGATTTCGAGCTGATCACGACAACAGAGCCATTCAGCATCTTCAAGCTTCCCGAAACGCAGTTGGTTGAGACGGCAACCCGCTTGCCGGCCGTCTATGAGGTGCCGGAGCGTTCACTCTTCAGGTCGCTAACCGGCACCGGTTCGGCAACGGGTGCCGACGGCGAGCCCCTTGCCAGCTTCAATGACATGGCTCTCGAGTGGTACGACGACGTAGACGAGATGGACCGTTGGGTCGTTGCTCAGGGCCCAGAGAGCTGGCCACGAATCGAGTCAATATGGGAACGCCCTGACACGGAGCTCGACGTTCCCCCGAACGCAGTGTCGAATATTGTGCTGGAGGATCACCGGATTTCGTTCACCACTGAGGCGATCGGAGTGCCCCATGTGGTGAAAGTCTCCTATTTCCCGAACTGGACGGCGACCGGGGCAGATGGACCATGGCGAGCAGCGCCTTCGCTGATGGTCGTTGTGCCCACAAGCAATGAGGTCGTCATCGAGTTTCAAGACACCTGGGCCGAGTCCATCGGTCAGATCCTGACCATCGTCGGTGGAGTGGCCTTGATCGTCGGTGGTTTTGTGGCCTGGCGTCGACAGACCACCTAATGGCCCGTCTTTGTGACAGACCACTACTCAGTCTTCAGAATCCGCCGAATCTTGAGCAACCCCATCACGGTTCGTGGGGCCCTCTTGATGAGAGAGGACTTGGCTGTCCTGAGTTCTTCGACCGTCACCGGAACCTCCACGATCTCGTAGCCGCCGCGCTCGGCTCTCACCACCAACTCGGTGTCGAACAGGTCCTTGGTGCTGACGACATGTGGCGTGAGGCTTTCGACGAGCCCGATTCGGAATCCCTTCATGCCGTGGGTATCGGAGACTCCGGAGCTGAGGATCACCCTGAGGAGGATGTTGAACACCCCCGTGGCGATACGACGGATCAAGGGTCGGCGATCCTCCGATTCCGGATCCCGTTTGGAGCCAATGACCAGATCCACAGAGTCCGGCTGAGCAAGAACGACCGCGAGAAAGTCGGCCGAGAAGTAGTCGATATCGAAGTTCACCACCCAGTCGCCCGACGCCCGGTCGAATCCGTGGCGGAGGGCCGCTCCGTAGTCGGGCTCGGGCAACGAGAAAACTTCCACAGGAGCGTCTCCGGCAATCTCCCTAACCGTTTCGGCGCTGCCGTCCGAAGATCCGTTCTCGACAATCAGGATCTTGTAGGGCGCACCGGTTCTCTCCATCGTTTCGATTAGCGCCGGAAGGGCTTCGGGGATGAACGACGCTTCGTTGTAGACAGGCACGACGACGGAGATGGAAGCGGTCATTGCGTTGGCTGAGTGTAAGACGGGCCACTAGTGCCCAGGGCACTAGTACTTGGTACGGTGATTTCGATGGATGTAGACGCAGTATTCAAGGCCTACGACATCCGCGGTCGCACCGACACGGAAGAACTCGACGCAACTCTGTATGAGCGTGTCGGCTCGGCAGTCGTCCATCTTCTCGATGCTTCCGAGATAGCGGTCGGCTATGACTGCCGAGCCACATCCCCCGAGTTCTTCGAAGCGATGGCAAGAGGTATCACCCGCTCGGGAGCCGACGTCGTCGACTTGGGTGAAGTGCCGACCGATGCCGTCTACTTCTATTCGGGTGCTCACGAAGTGCCAGGTGCGGTCATCACCGCCTCTCATAATCCCCCCGAATACAACGGGCTCAAGCTTTGTCGCTCGGGGGCAGCTCCAATCGGGTGGGACAGCGGGTTGAAGGAGATCCGGGACGCGGTGACAGCCGGCGACTTGCAATCTGCGGCCAGCCCTGGCTCGGTGAGGAGCGTCGACACGGTTGACGCCTATGTCGACCACCTTTTCGGAATCGTCGATCCCGCGTCCATCAGCGGGATGAGCGTGGCTGTCGACGGTGGCAACGGGATGGCAGGAGTTGCCATCGAAAAGGTGTTTGACCGAATCCCGGCGCGGATCACCGGCCTGTACCTGGACCTGGACGGGACATTTCCCAACCACCCTGCCGATCCACTTGTTTCGGAGAACCTGGTCGACCTGGTGTCGCTGATGAGCCGAAGCGAGTTTGACATAGGTGTTGCGTTCGACGGCGACGCCGATCGAGCCTTTTTTCTCGACAACACCGGTCAGCCGCTCAGTGGGAGCACCGTTACGTCCCTGATTGCCCGAAGGATGCTGGTCGACAATCAAGGCGATGTTGTGGTCCACAATCTGATCACATCCAAGGCTGTGCCCGAGATCGTGAAAGAGGCCGGTGGCGCACCGGTGCGAACCCGGGTCGGACACAGTTTCATCAAGGGTGTCATGGCCGAGACCCGGGCTGTGTTCGGAGGTGAGCACAGTGGGCACTACTACTTCCGCGACAATTTCGGGGCGGACTCCGGAATGTTGGCCATGCTGGTGCTGCTCAACGTGCTCAGCGAGGATGGTCGGCCTCTCTCGGTGCTGCGCCACGATGTCGAGCGCTACGCGGCTTCGGGAGAGATCAATTTCACTGTCTTCGACCCGGCAATGGCGATAAACCATGTCGAGGAGGCGATCAAGGGGACATTCGGTGAGGCCGAGATCGACCATCTCGATGGTCTCACTGTCGACTTTGGGCCAGAATGGTTCAACCTGCGACCGTCGAACACCGAGCCTCTCTTGAGGCTGAACGTCGAAGCGGAGACACCGGATAGCGTCGCTCTACTTGTGAACAAGGTCCAACAAATCCTGGAGGAACTTTGAGCCTCATCGACCCCAAATTGGCCGAGATCCTGGTGTGCCCTGTTGACAAGGCAGACCTCACCCAGGATGTCGAAGCGTCTCGACTCGAGTGCACAGAATGCGGTCGGCGATATCCGGTCCGCGAGGGCATACCCGTAATGCTCGTCGACGAGGCCGAAGGGGGGCCTTAGTGCCCCCCAACGCAAATACGCTGACGTTTCAACGGACAGATGACGCCGCTCGCGGTGTCCTCGTCCTCGACGCACCGCACCGGGTGCGCTTTCGGTCTGCGTCCTGGCGAGGCGACGCCCTTGTCTCGCCGAAACGTGCGACCGTACTTACGTTGGAGAGCACCTAATGACTGACATGCTCTCTCAGATCCAAAGCTTGGGCGACCAGCTTCGGTGGGCTACCGAGCAAGAAGTGCCGGCCCTGGGCACCTCTTCGGAGATTTTGTACGTTGGAATGGGTGGTTCCGGGATAGCCGGCGACTATGTCCGTGCCATTGCCGAGCCATACGGGTCCCGCGTCGTCGTTCACAAGGGTTATGGCCCTTTGCCTCTTTGGGCGACCAGGGCACGACCGCTGGTCTTGGCTGCCTCCTATTCAGGCAACACGGAGGAGACGCTCGACTTCGTGGTGAGCGCTCAAGATTCGGGTCTCCGAGTAGCGACGATCACGACAGGTGGCCGTCTGGGTGAGTTGACGGCCACCCACGATTGGTCGTCCGTCTCGGTGCCTTCCGGCATCCAACCTCGAGCCGCGGCGGGTTACATGATCGGGGCGGCTCTAACTGTCCTGACGGGTGCCAATGCAGTGGATGATCAACGTCTTGCCTTTGCAGAGGCGGCAGCAATGGCAGACGAAGCTACGGCCGAGGGCGGCGATCGTTGGAAGGAAGCGGCGCAGATCGCCGAACAACTCGACGGGCGCATCCCGATCATTTACGCCGGTGGGCCCGTGAGCGGCGCCGTCGCCCAGAGGTGGAAGACACAAATCAACGAGAACGCCAAGGTGCCTGCCTGGTGGTCGATGTTGTCAGAACTCAACCACAACGAGATCGTAGGGTGGGAGACAATGCCTGAGAAGACAAGGAAGCATCTCGGCATCGTTGCCCTCCGGGACCGGAGTGACCACGATCGCATCGCAACTCGGCTTGCCCACACGAGGGCACTCACCCAAGATGCCGTGCCCTGGGTGGGCGAAGTCAATTCGACCGGTGTCTCGCTGCTGGCCCGCTTGGTGTCGCTGACTGCCGTTGGAGACCTTGTCTCGTGGATGCTGGCCGAGTCGGCGGGCGTTGACCCGGTACCGGTGGCCACCATTGAGAAACTGAAGAAACTATTAGCCGAAACCAATTGAGGAAGACTGAATGAACTACGACATCGCCAATCCTGACCTGGCGGAAAACGGCGCCCGTCGCGTGGAGTGGGCGGGAAGACGAATGCCGGTCCTGAAGACGGTACGGGAGAGGTTTCTCGACGAGCGGCCCCTCGAAGGCCACGTCGTGGCCGCGTGTCTTCATGTGACGGCTGAGACGGCCAACCTGATGCTTGCCCTGCGAGACGGTGGGGCAGAGCCCATTCTGTGCGCCTCCAACCCTCTTTCCACTCAGGATGATGTCGCCGCGGCTCTCGTCGCTGACGGGATCCCGGTGTTCGCCATTCGTGGCGAGGACGACGACACCTACTACAAGCACATCAACGCTGTGCTCGACCATGCTCCGGCTGTCACGATGGATGATGGAGCCGATCTCGCCACGGTGCTTCACACCGACCGTCGTGACCTTCAGGTCATTGGCTCGACCGAAGAGACGACCACGGGTGTCATCCGGCTCAAGGCCA
Organism: Acidimicrobiia bacterium; assembly: GCA_003230435.1. Lineage (GTDB taxonomy): Bacteria > Actinomycetota > Acidimicrobiia > Spongiisociales > ZC4RG35 > SZUA-217. Next base: position 8,608 of record QIDW01000292.1, read on the forward strand.
TGGCCGCGGACGGGACGTTGCGGGTGCCGGTCGTTGCGGTCAACGACTCGGCGACGAAACATTTGTTTGACAACCATTTTGGAACCGGGCAGTCAACCCTCGACGGGATCATTAGAGCCTCCAATGTCCTTCTTGCCGGACAGAACCTGGTTGTTATTGGTTATGGAGACTGTGGCCGTGGTGTGGCGAAACGAGCCGACGGGCTTGGAGCCAAGGTGATCGTGGTCGAGGTCGATCCGGTCCGCGCTTTGGCTGCCGCCATGGAGGGCTATCGCGTGATGACTGCGGCGGACGCCGCCTCGGAGGGTGACATCTTCATCACCGTTACCGGAAACAAGCACGTTCTTCGGTCCGAGCACTTCGCAAAGATGAAGGATGGGACGATCCTGGCCAACTCGGGTCACTTCGACATCGAGATCGACCTCGCCTCGCTCCGGGCGGAAGCGGTGGCGCGTCGTCCGATCCGGGAGAACCTCGAGGAGTTCGAGATGCCGGATGGTCGTCGCATCCTGGTTGCCGCTGAAGGACGTCTGGTGAATCTCGGTGCAGCCGAGGGTCACCCAGCGGATGTGATGGACATGTCTTTCAGCAATCAGGCTCTTGCTGCGGAGTACTTGATCAAGAACGAGAAGACACTCGAGCCCAAGATCTACACACTTCCCGACGAGATCGATGACGATGTTGCTTCGATCAAATTGGCACACATGGGTGGTGGTTTGGAGACTTTGACCGAGGAACAGGTCGCCTACGGCAAGAGGGGACTTGAACCCCAGCCTCCCCTGCGAAGCGGGGGAGGTGGCTCGACCGGAGGGGCAAACCCCCCTCGACTTTGCTTCGCTCCGTCGGTCCCCCCTTCAGAAAGGGGGGACAAGATGGGCCGGGATTCTGTCGGAGGCCGGCAATAGGCTTCTCGACATGTTTTGTCAGGCATGTCACCGTTTCCATTCCGGTCACCTCCTATGCGCTGAGTGTCG
>QIDW01000190.1 GCA_003230435.1 Acidimicrobiia bacterium
TGCTCGCCGGTATGAAGACTGTTGGAAAGCTCTTTGCATCGGGTGAGATGCAACTTCCGTTTGTTCTCAAGTCGGCAGAGACGATGAAGAAGGCTGTTGCCTATCTCGAGCCGAAGATGGAAAAGGATGACACCTCCAATCGGGGATCGGTGGTGTTGGCGACCGTGTCGGGTGACGTTCACGACATAGGCAAGAATCTTGTTGACATAATCCTGACCAACAATGGATACGAGGTGCACAACCTCGGCATCAAGGTTGGTGTCAACGAGATGATTCAGGCGTTTGAGGAGAGCGATGCCGACGCGATCGGGATGAGCGGTCTCTTGGTGAAGAGCACGTTGATCATGCGTGACAACCTCGAGGAGTTGGAGCGGCGCGGACTCGGTGATGTTCCCGTAATGCTCGGTGGTGCCGCTCTCACGAGAAACTATGTGGAAGCCGACTTGCGATCTCGGTATTCGGGCCCGCTGTATTACGGCAAAGACGCCTTCGCCGGGCTCGACGCCATGGGGAGGATCGTGGCGGGGGAGGAGCGGCCCGAGGCGGCAGCACCGAGAAAGCGTCATGAGTTGACCACCCCGGCCTCGGCCATCCCCGTTCGGGCGCCTTCGGTTGAAACAGACAACCATGTCTATGAGCCGCCGTTCATCGGTCCCCGGCTGGTCAAGGGGATCAACCTCGACGAGATCATTCCGTATCTGAATCTCACAGCCCTCTTCAGGAACCAGTGGCAATTCCGACCGGACAGGGGTGAGACCGACTTGGAGTTCAAGGAGCGTCTCCAGCCCTTGCTTCGGGAACAACTAGCCCGGGCGCGGGCGGCCGATCTTCTCATCCCACAGGTCGCCTATGGCTACTTCCCGGCCAACGGCGACAGGGACGAACTTGTCATCTGGGAGGACGAGACCCGAAACAATCAACTGTCGAGGTTGCGCTTTCCACGCCAGCCCGAAGATCCCTTCTATTGCATTGCCGACTTCTTTCGTCCTATCGCGTCAAACGAGATCGACTACGCCGTGTTCCACATCGTGACCATGGGGGCGGCGGTGTCGGCGCGGACCAAAGAGCTGTTCGATGACGACAGGTATCAGGACTATCTGTTGTTGCACGGGCTCGGAGTCGAGCTTGCCGAAGCTCTAGCCGAGTATTGGCACCACAGGATTCGAACTGAGTGGGGCTTTGCCGATGAGGACGGCCCGACACTTCACGGTCTCTTCCGTCAGAAGTACCGGGGTGGCCGCTACTCCTGGGGCTATCCGGCATGTCCGGATCTCGAGGACAACATGACCGTGGCCAACCTTCTTGGCGCCGATCGCCTTGGCATTGAGGTCGGCCCCGAGACAGGGTTTCAGTATCAGCCCGAGCAAACCACGTCGGCCATCATCTGTCATCACCCGCAGGCCAAGTACTTCATCGCCAGGAAGGCGAGGGAGGGCAGACTTGCTGACGCGTAGTGAGGGTTGGATTCGGATCGTAGAGGTCAACCCACCGGAGCTTCCCAGCCAGCGACACAGGAGTCTTTCGCCGGCGTGGACCCGGGTGCTTGTCACCGACAATGTGTTTGGCAGGATCCGAGTATCTCCGTATGCCTTTTCAGCACGCATCACCCATGACACCCCCGACGTGCGCCCAACGGTCGTGGTCTCGACTCGGGACCGAAACATCCTTGCCATCGAATCCGAAGTGCGTGGGGCACTTGGGAATGGGGTGGAGTCCTTTCTCGTGGTGATCGGGGACACCGTTCCCCACATCGACCATCTCGCTCACCATCACGAGATAGTTGATCATCTGACCAATCTCCAAAAGGATCTTCCGGACTTTGAAGTCGGTATGCCCACACGCTTCAAGGAATGGCAGTTCCGGCGGCGCATCGAGCTCGGGACTCAGTTTTTCGTGACCGGCCCGATCATCGATCCGGATGTCGTCGGCCGGCAGGTCTCCCAACTGAATCTGAGAGATGAGGACCCACCAGTCTTCTTGATGGTGATTCCGCCTTTCAGCATCGACTGGGTTGATCGCATGGAGTCAATTGGAGCAGTTCCCGTAGGTGACCGGCTGAGGCAACGTCTGGTCGACCTCCCGCCGGACGTCCGACGTAAGACGGCGTGGCGGATCACATCCGAAACGGAGCGTCGGGCCCGCGATGCCGGGTGTGCCGGAGTGATCCTGATGGGGCTCAAGTTTGATTCCGTGGTGGAGGAGGCTCCGCAGGCCTGGCACATCCTCGACTGACGCGATTTCCTTCTTTCTATACGCGCAAAAGATCAAATACGACGCGCCATGCATTAGGTAGGCGGTTGGGGTCAATGGAGCGTCCGGCCTATGTGGAAAAAGGGGGTCTGCGCCGAAGAACACGAATGGGCATGGATACGCACGCCCCACGTAGTTCAAGGAAGCGCATCGTCGCAGTGGCGGTTGGTGCCTCCCTTCTACTAGTCCTGTTCGTGGCTGGTCTGGCTTTTGCCAATTCAATAGGTGCTGCCCGTGTCGCAGAGAACGCCCGCTCTCTCCACTGGACCAACGCCACCCTTGGCACCTCAGCGCTAACTCGTGCCGCCCTGGTGCAAGCCGTCACATTCGTGGGGCTGGAGGACCAGGGCCTGGTTATGGAGGAAGACGTTGCTTACGCCATCGAGCAGGTCGTCGCCTCGTACGACGAACTGGAGCGTCTCGAAGGGAGCGCGGGCGGTAGCCCATCCTCGGCCTACCTCACCCGTTTCCTGGCCGAGGCCAGTGGCGCGAAAACGGCCCTGGATGAAGGCAGCGTTGACGAAGCCCGCAACATTGTGATCGGCGACATGGAAGGTGCCTACATGGACCTTGTCGATTCTCTCCAGGCCGACCAGGAGGCTATCCAGGCTGCCATCGAGTCCAACACGGCCAATGCCACCCGGATGAACGCATACGTGGTGTTCATTCTCACACTCGCCATCCCCGGATCGGCTGTCGTCGTCTACTGGTGGGTTGCCCGTCGCCAGGTACGTGAGTACAGGCTGAAGACAGAACTCGAACTCGAGGGTGAGCGGGCGATCAGTCGAGCCAAAGACTCATTTATTGCTGGGCTCTCCCACGAATTGAGGACACCGCTGACCTCCATCTATGGCTTCGCGGAGATTCTCACCGAGGGAGATGGTGCCGAACCCTCCCAGACCCGGGAGATCGCCCAGATCATTGCCAACGAATCGGCAGAGATGAAGCGCATGGTGGATGACTTGCTGACCGCGTCCCGAATGGAGAGCACCGGTATAGAAATCGAGATGGCTCCTACCAACATCCGGGATGTGGTCGAGAGTGCCATCACCCCGTTCGAACGTGCCGGACGCGAGGTCAGATGGTCGGCCACCGATGCGACGGTCTCGACCGACGGTGCTCGTCTCCGTCACATCTTGATCAATCTCATCTCCAACGCGGCAAGACATGGGGGCGATCAGATCGGTATTGAGGTTTCGCCGGCGGACGACACCGTGGACATTGAGGTATGGGACAACGGGGACGGTGTTCCCGAGGACCAGGTCGAGAAACTCTTTGATCGTTTCATTCACAACGGCGCGGCTCCATTGCTGACGGGAAGCGTCGGGCTCGGGCTCGCGGTTGCTTCCAGGCTGACAACCATGTTGGGAGGCCGTCTCGCCTACCAGCGATTCGCCGGGAAGACCTTTTTCATTGTGAACGTCCCAGCGGCTGTCGCCGGAGAAGACGGTTCTGTTCAATCGGAGTCGGTGGCCGACGTTATTCGGGAGATGTCGGGATGAGACGTTTCCTCGCCATGATCACGGTCTCGGCGCTCATGATGATGGTGGCGACCGTCGCCTTGGGTGCCGCAGTAACGGAACCTTCCGGGTTGCACTCTTACAAGGACGTGTTTGGCTCGGTGAGCTACTCGGGTAGTGATGGCTCGATCTTCTGGGAGAGCCCGTGGAAGGAGATCGGCGAGGCTGACGGGCCTTCAATTGGAGCTGTCCACGTCGCTGTCGATCCTTATTGCGCCGACTACAAGTGCCTTCACATATTTGGCCAGGGCGAGGCCTACAGCCTGATCGGGGTTGTACGTAGTGCAGATCTGAGTGGTTTTCAGGATGTCTATCTGGACTTCGACGTGAAACGACTTTTCGATGAGAGTCTCAAGGGCACCGCCGATGCTGAGCTTATGATCGAGATCACGGGTGACGGATCGGTATGGGACACCATTGACAGCTTCGGCCTACAGACCACCGACCCGAGCCCGGTTCACCGGAGCAGGCAGATTGGCGACTTTATCTCTGAGGGATTCGCAGTTCGGTTCGTGGTAACCGGGGCCCTCGGCACGGAAGTGTTCATCGACAACGTCGAGATCAATGGCACCTTGGCTCCGAAGCCCACGACGACAACGACGACGACCACAACAACCGTGCCGACGACTGTCACCACGATCACGGCCACTACCACCACTACGAAAAACGTGGCGACGACGACAATGACCACCGAGCTTCCGACGACCACAACCACCGAGCGTCCGACGACAACCACAGTCGAGCCGACAACAAACACGACTTCTCGTCAGACCACCACGGCCTCGACTGCGCCCACTACCACTACCACCACAACCGGCGTGGCAGTGGTCGTGCCACCGGCCACGCCGCCAACAGGGAGTGGAATTCGGGATACGGCGTTCGGTGTCCAAGCCGACTACTCGCCTGGACTCTTCGGATCAGTGGCTTCAGGTCAGCCCGAAGTGCTCGGAGTGGAGTTGAACGCCGACTACAAGATGGCCGTCGAGGTCATCGAGTCTTCGTGGATGTGGATGGTTGTTCTGCTGGTTGTTATTGCCGGCGCCATCGTCAGCGGCCTCGACCGGCGTAAGAGCCTGAGGATCCCGCCAGACTTCTAGTGGTTTGTGGCTAGTTTCGGGGGCAGATGACGCCCTCCGATCGCCAGGTCCGAGCCCAGATCTACCGCCTGTTCATTGACGGCGCGACCATGGTCGATGCAGGGGTCACGGCGGAGTCCAGAGGATGGGTCCGCGAGGATGTCGAAGCCTCGCTCTATCGCCTCGCCGAGACCCATCGGATCAAGCTCGTCGCGGGGAGCCATCGGGTTGAAATGGCTCACCCGTTTTCGGGTGTGAACACCCGCTATCGAAGTGTCGTGGGCGATCGATCATGGAACGCGAACTGTGCCTGGGACGTCCTCGCCATCCTTGCTTTCATGGGCGAGGGTGAGGCCTTTGCTCAAGAGGCCGATGGCGACCTGGTTTGGGTGGTGGACAATGGCAAGGTGTCGCCTGACGGGGTGGTCCACCTCTTGGTCCCGGCACGGCATTTCTGGGATGACGTCGGGTTCACGTGAGCGAACATCCGTGGCTTCCGGTCGGAAGCAAGTCTCGAGGTGTGGCTCAAAGCAACAGGCTCCCGGCGCGGATACGTGGCATCGTGCCAGACGATGTTCGACCTCTCAAAGGACTGGTACGACGGTCGGTTTGACGAAGACTGGGACCCGCCGACAGCCGAGGAGGCCGAGGCGACTTTCGCGTCACATGGACTGACGGGAGACTTCTGGAAGCTGTCCTAAGGCACTGAGCCCTCAGGACCCCCGACATTCGGTGAACCAGGTAACGCCGTTCTCCTCGAAGGCGAATGAGGCGTCGGATTCGAAATCCTGTCCTTGAAATGCGAATGCGACAGGCCCGGTGTACATGTCGACGGTGAATGACCCCATTGTCTGAGGTGTTGGCCCTTGGATGGGTCCGGTGAGCCTGTAATCGCCCAGGAGCAGTATCTCGTCTTCGATGAATGACCGGCAGAGTTCCTCATTGAAGGCTTCGAGTACTGCCGGGTGCAGAGCAGCCATCAGAGAATCGACGTCCTGACGTTCAATTGCCCCCGAGAACTCCTCGACGAACGTCTCGATTGCGGCTGTCGGGTCGAGTGTGGTTGTCGTCGTGGCGGGAACGCTGGTCGTGGTGGTGTCGGCTATCTGTGTGGTTGATGTAGTGGCCACCGAAGTTGTGGTCGTTGTTTCGATGTTCTGGATTGCCGTGGGTGTGGTCGGTAGGGCCTCGCTGCCGGCTCCGTCGTCCGAGGTGAACATGCCAATCAACCCGACGGCCGCCACCAAACCTCCGAAGATGAGGAGGAGCAGTCCGACCGAGCGCCGGGTCATTGACAGGTCCCCGGCTCGCTTGCCACTTCACGATGCTCTTGGCGTCTTGGTTTTGTCTGCACTCCATGATCTTGCACGGAGTTGCCGCGATAGACCGGTAATAGAAGCTACTCGGCACCAGCCGTGCCGGCCACCGCCGCTCCAACGACTGCCACCTCGGACGCGGCACATTCCTCGTAGGCCTTCTTCGCGGCCTCGGCCGCAGCGCAGGTCTCACCAACCTTCTCTTGGGCTTCGGCTGCCTTATCGCAGGCCTCGTCGCGGGCTTGTCCAGCGGCTTCGGTGCGGGCTTCGATGTCGTCGAGAAGGCCCTTGAAAGCCTCGTGTTTCTTCCGCATCTCACCTCGAAACTCGGGCGTGTCCATCTCTTGCCACATGACCTCCACGTGCGTTGCCGAGAGCCGCCCCGCCTTGTAGTCCTCCCAGATCTCTCCAAGGGCCACCTTGCGCATATGCACGTCGCGGGCAGTGAGCCGGTTGCCCTTGTCGTCCTCGATCCACCCGCCGTCCTCGGTGCTCCAGCACGCCGGTGGCCAGGCTTGACACACTTCTTTGCGCTCGTCATCGAGGTCTTCGAGATAGAGGTCGGCTTCCTCACAGTCTTCGGCGGCATCGTTGGCATAAGTCTGCGCGTCATCGCAAGCCTTTTGGGCCGTTTGCCAGGCCTCGAGAAGCTCCTTGCACGGGTCGCCTTTCACGACGAACCACCAGTAGCCCAGAATGGCCAGACCCAGCCCACCTGCCAGGGCAAACCACCACGGGAAGCCTCCGTCTTCGACGAGGCCCGGTTCCTTTGTGGTGTCGGTTGCCTCGGGCTCTTCGGCCACCGCCACCTCGGTTGTGGTCGTTGTCGCGATGGTGGTGGCTGTCGTGGCGACCACAGCCTGTTCCAAGATGACAAGTGTCCCGAGATCCTCGAACGTCACCTCGATGAGACCGGTCTGATCAGCGCCTGTGTTCTCGGCGTTGAAGCTGAGGCCCTCCTCATAACAGAACGAGTAGAAGTTGACTCCGGCCAGTTCGCCTATCTGATTGCGGGGGACAGTTATCCCGACGTAGTTGGGTGTGATGAAGGAGCGGACGTCGGTCTCGAAATTGAACTCGAACCCCCCGGTCTCCGAGTCCAGTTCGAGGGCGAACGTTGACGAGAGCCCCTGACCCTCGGGGTTTATCCCCAATCCAAACGCGATATTGGCGCCACCGGCAGGGTCGTCAGGAACGTCGGGGTGGTTGACAAACGTGGGACCCCGGGACAGGTCGTGGATCCAAACGACGTATTCGCATCTGCCTTTGACTTCGACCGGGGGAGTGGCTGCCAGCATGAACCCGAAGAGGAGTGCCCCGTCATCGTATTGGCTGCCGTCGTGGACTTCGTCCCCCGTGAACGTCTGGAAGGGTTCGTGGTTGGGTGGTTCGACCTCGAAGGGACCGGTGGGAGCCCAGATGGAATTCTGGTCAGTGGGCGTGAAAAGGTCGATTGGCCCTGCGTCGAAGTTGAGGACCGACGTGTCAACGATGTCGAGGTGGTCCGGAGTGAATCCTGGCGTCTGACGAGTGGGGTGAAAGAAGTCCCCGACCGGGTCTGAAACGGTGCTCTTCCCGGGCGTTGGCTGCTTGCTGAACCGGGATGCGAACTCTTGGCCCTCAGGCGTGGTGAGGGCATCGATGATCACATCGATCGGATTCACCTGCTCCTGGGCAACGACCGGTGCTGCCACGAGGGCGCTGGCGAGCACGGTGAGGGTGACGGCCGACACACGCCGCATTCAGATCCTCCGGGTTATAGGCCGCCGTGTGCCGAGGCTGGGGGCGGTCTGCCCGGCCTCTGCACACGCAATGACTGGATCAGGCGGGAGAGAACCCCATACGCTTCTCGAAGCGCTCGGCCTTTTCCATGATGTCGGCTGGGATGGCCATGATCTTGTCCTGGAACTCGGCTGCCTTGTTGCTGAGACCAGTCAGGTCGCCAATCTGCCAATCGCGGAGAAGTGGCATAACGACCCGGTCGTGATGGATGCGCAAGTTGTAAACCCCTGCCTTGGCGACGCTGATCGAGCGTCGCATGAATCCCGGGATGGCAATGCCAGGCATCTCGAAGTTGGTCAGCATTCGATAGATCCCGCTGAGCACCGCTGAGGGGTTCTCCGAGAGCATTGCCGCCATGACACCCTTGTAGAAGATGAAGTGGTGGTTCTCATCGGCGGCGATGTTCTTCATCAACTCGAAAGCAGCCGGGTCGTCGGTGATTTTGCCGGCGTTGCGGTGGCTGACTCTCGTGGCCAACTCCTGAAGCGAGGTGTACGCGAAGATCTCGGTCGGGTCGTCATAGGTGGGCTCGTAGCCGCGTATCACCGTCGCCATGCGATCGTCCTCGAGCTCATCGGGGTCACAGTTCCGCGAGGTAAGCAGATACGATCGAATCGCAATAGCGTGCTGGCCCTCCTCAGCCGTCCAAAGATGATTCCAGGCAGTAAACGCCGATGTCTTTGGCATGTACTTCTCGATGAGGAGGTGGTAGTAGGGGAGGTTGTCCTCAGTCAATAGGTTGAGGACGAGGCTGGTTCTTGCGTCCTCCGAGATCGTCGCCTGCGAGACATCCCAGGGCTTGTCACGGAAGCTCTCGCCTCGCTCCCACGGGACAATGTCGTGGAAATACCAGTGTGTTCTACGTTCCAGGTGCTCTTCGGTTAGCCGGGCAACCACTGGCTCGATGGTCTCGACCAATTCGTATTGTTCGTTCTGGGGCATTCTGGGGAGGATCCTACCGGGATGCCTCAGGATAGAGAGGTCGTCAGCTTCTTGTCGTGAGGCGACCGGAATCGCGGTGTGACACGAATCTCGCCCAGCCATAGTTGTAGCTCTGCAGCCCTCGTCTGCACCGCATCTGAAGCTTGTTTGCCCACATCCTGGAACAATTCGTACGCGACCTCGCCGCTTTTGCGTTGGGCCCAGCCTCCGACCACGCGCCCATCAACCCATATCGTCGGCCCGGCGTTGCCGTTGCGGTCGAATAGCCGAGCTGTCTCGTCGCCGAGGTACCAGTCCCTTTCCTTCCAACCCATCGTGGTGGGGTCTAGTGACGGCAGCAGGGCGACCCACGGTCCAGGATGAGTCACA
>QIDW01000283.1 GCA_003230435.1 Acidimicrobiia bacterium
GAGTCGTCGCGGTCCACGACGTCGGCAAGGCGATCAACCCGATGCTCTGCCAGGGTCAGATCGAAGGCTCTGTTCATATGGGCCTTGGTTACGCGCTGAGCGAGGACTTCCCCTGTGATGACGAAGCCAGGCCCGAGAACATGACTCTGCGCTCTCTCGACATCATTCGACCCAAGGACATGCCGCCCATCGAGGTCATCCTGGTCGAGGCCCCTCAGCCCAACTCCCCATACGGAGTCAAAGGCGTGGGTGAGATCGGGCTGGTGCCCACCGCGGGTGCTGTCGCTGCCGCGTATCACGATATCGACGGGATCTGGCGAAACCGCCTCCCCATCAATCGACACGATCCCCTCCAGGTTTGATGGCCGGGGCCCCCGACCTCACTCCGTACTCGTTCGACGCACTGCTCGGTCGCGTGGCGCACGAATGGCAAAACCGGCGCCGGGTGTTCGATCTTCCGACCGCGAGATTCTGGTCACCCCACCCCGAAACGGATCTTTCGATGGATTTCCTCGGGCGACCTGCTGCCACACCAGTCGGACCTGCCGCAGGGCCTCACAGTCAGATGGCGCAGAACATCGTCCTCGGCTGGCTGGCAGGTGCCCGTTTGTTCGAGCTGAAAACGGTGCAAGTCCTCGACGATCTCGAGATCGGCCGACCGTGCATCGACATGGAGACCATCGGCTTCAACATCGAGTGGAGCCAGGAACTGAAGGTTCGTGAGTCGCTCGAGGAGTACGTCAAGGCCTCGATGGCCATCGAGATCCTCTCTCGTTGGGACCCGATCCGTGAGTTGGTCGGCCCGGATCCCGGTCCTCACGTCTTCGACATGTCGGTTGGTTATGACCTGGAAGGAATCAAGACGGACACGGTGGCGAACTTCATCGACAGCCTCGCGAATGCGTCGAATGAGATCGAGCGGCTCCGGCCGATGATCCCCAAGCCATTTGCCGAGTTCCGCGATATCGATTTTCCCACTTGTGTTGCCGACACAGTGACGGTCTCGACCTTTCACGGATGCCCTCCCGACGAGATCGAAGCCATCGCCAAACATCTGATGACCCGACATGGGCTGGACGTGATCATCAAGCTCAACCCGACACTGCTCGGCTTCGGCGACGTCGTCGAGATCCTCCAAGAAACCCTCGGTTATGAGCACATCCGTCTCAATCGGCATGTGTTCCCCGACGATTTGCTGTTCGAGCGCGGAGTCGAGCTCATTTCAGAGCTTCGTGAATTCGCCAGACAGCAAGGCCGGAGATTCGGCATCAAGCTGACCAACACTCTCGTGGTCGACAACGACAAGGGATGGATGCCCGACGACCCGATGTATCTGTCCGGACCTCCACTACACGTCCTGGCGACAACGCTTCTCGACGAGCTGCTCAGCGCAATGCCCGATGTGTTCAAGGTCGCCGGTCACACCGGAGACGTACAGGTGACTTTCTCGGCCGGGGTCACCAGGGAGAACCTGAGCACGACCGTTGGCATGGGAGTTGCGCCGGCGACTCTCAGCTCGGACCTGCTCAAGCCGGGCGGTTACGGCAGGCTGGAGCCGATGCTCCGGAAGCTGACAGGCGATATGAGGGCCGCCGGTGTTCGAAACCTCGCTGATTGGCACCACTACAAATGGCTCGAGGCTCGCGCAGCAGGCTACCGCGGGCCTGTCGAGGCGCACATGAGGGCCATCCTCGATGGACCCGAGTTGGAGCTGTACAGCTACGCCGGCAACCAGAAGAAGCTCCGGCGCGTCGACCACGAACTTCAGATGTGGGGATGCGTCGCCTGCAACTTCTGCGTGACCGTCTGTCCCAACGATGCGTTCTTCAACATCAGCACTCCCGATGATTCCGGCCTGGATGGTCGCCAGCAGTACATGGTGCTGGCCGAACTCTGCAACGAATGCGGCAACTGCATGACCTTCTGTCCCGAGGATGGAGATCCCGCCCAGGTGAAACCGAAGCTGTTCCTCACAAAGGAACGCTTCGACATGGCCGAGGGGCAAGGCTTTCTGCTCCGGGTAGAGAACGGTCGGTTTGACGTGGTCTCCAAACCAGAGTCCGAATCGGAGACAGTGCGTCTCATCTCCGTGATCAACAATGAGGAAGGGATCCCTGTCGGTGTCTAGCGGTCAACTGAGAAAGAACCCGCAGTTGGGGAGTGGGGCGACGATCGATCCACCGAGCGAGGCAGTGGCCCGATTCCACCGCACGCTGCCGGGTTATGCGCACACCCCGCTCGTCGACCTGACATTGGTCGCCTCGGATCTTGGCCTGGGGCGGGTCGTGGTCAAGGTCGAGTCGAACCGTCTGCAACTGCCCTCGTTCAAGATGCTCGGCGCATCCTGGGCGACATTCCGGGCGCTGGTGGAGCACACCGGGTTGGACCCCGAGGGCTGGGACACGCTAGACGAGTTCTCGGAGGAGTTGAGTTCTCATGGTCCCCTGAACCTGGCCGCTGCAACCGACGGGAACCACGGAAGAGCAATAGCCAGAATGGCGAGGCTTCTCGGGCTGGACGCGCGTATCTGGGTGCCCTATGACATGGCCCAGGCGAGGATCGATGCCATCGAATCCGAGGGCGCCGAGGTGATCGTCATCGACGGCTACTACGACGACGCCATCGAGGAGTCCGCCGCTGCGGCTTCGGACACGACGCTGGTGATATCGGACACATCGTGGGATGGTTACGAGGATGTGCCCGGTTGGGTCATCGATGGTTACTCGACGATCTTCGCCGAGGTCGACACCCAGTTGGTCGAACAGAATTTGGGCGTGCCAACCCATGTGATCACCCCCATGGGAGTCGGAGCGCTTGGCGCGGCCACTGTGGCCCACTACGACGCCAAAGACCCACGCCCCACGATCATCGGTGTCGAGCCCAGTGAGGCCGCCTGTGTTCAGGCGGCATTGGACGTGGGCAAGGTGATAACCATCGAAAGCGAATTCCGGACCTCAATGGTCGGGCTGAACTGTGGGACTGCATCGCTGATCGCGTTCCCGGCTCTGGCGCACGGGCTCGATTGGACGATCGCCATCGATGACGACTGGGCGGAACGAGCCATGCGGCTATATGCGGATCAGGGCATCGTCTCCGGCGAATCGGGCGCAGCAACAATGGGTGCCTTGCTCGCCGTGACGGACGGCCCGAATCGAACCGAGCTCGGCCTCGATGACGATGCCGAAGTCCTCCTGATCATCACCGAGGGAGCAACTGATCCGCACAACTACGAGCGGATCGTCGGGAAGTCGCCACAGGATGTCGACACCTGAGCGGGGACCCGGCCCTAATTGGCGTTACTCCTCGTAACCCGGGTGTGTGACCAGAGTTCTCACAGCACCATCCGCCGACATCACCGGAAGATGTGGCATGGACTCCTGGAGACCCTTCATGATCGTGTACATCACCGCTGCCGGTTCCAATGACAAACTGTCGTCGCCGCTGCCTCTGAGCAGCGATGCCTCGACCAACTCGAATGTGTCCTTGTTCAGGGTTGCCTTGACCGCAGGCGATGTGTACTCCAGGGCGCCGTTGACAACAAGACGATGGGTCTCACCATCGACTCTGGACTCGATCGACGAGTCTGCGAACATCATGAAGGCGTTGTCTTCCTCGGCCTCGAACTCCTCCCGATTGAGATAGAGCCTGGGTTTGTCCACATAAGGCTTGCCCGAGGTGGGGCACACCGTCACACAGTTGCCGCACTCGTTGCAGAAGTCGCTGAGCACTGCGATTTGTAGTTCCTGGCCCACCGAGAACGTCTCGGTGCCGTTGACCACGACCGATTCACCTGAAACCTCGAGCAAGGGCAGGTCGGCGCGTATCGGCTCCATCTCATAGGTCATCAGGGCAGCGTTGGGACAGACACCGACACACAGGCTGCAGATGTCGTGACAGTCGAGACATCTGGCTGCCTCCGCCATGGCCTCGTCCGGTGTGTAACCCACAACTGTCTCGGCGAACCCGCCACGCTGATCGAGCGGTGTGTGCTTGATCGGCACGCGGTACTCACGACGCGACCTACGAACCATCAGATCCTGCAGGTCAATTGTCCGCGGCTCCTCGACCGGCATCACCCGCTGCTCGCCGTGTTTGGCGGCGATCGCTGCCGCAACTCTTTTGCCATCGGCGGCTGCTTTCACGATCGAGGAGGGCCCGTCGGCCGCGACGTCACCCCCTGCGAAGACCCCCGGGACGGACGATTCGTATGTGTCGGGGTCGACGCTGATGTATCCCCAATCTGTCAGCTCGGGCAATTCGTCACCGAAGAAGTCCAGGACCGAGTGCTGGCTGATGGCGAGGATCAGTGTGTCGAGCTCGATCTCGAATTCGGAATCGGGGACGTCAAAAGGAATCTTCCGCCCCGAAACATCCCGCTCGCCCCGAAACTCCGCTCTGGTGCAGGCAAGTGCTGCCAGCTTGCCATCTTCGATTTTGAGAGCGGCAGGTTTGGCTAGTTCGACGATTCCGATGCCCTCTTCAATACAGGCATTGACTTCCTCGGGATCTGCCGGCATCTGGTCGATCGTTCGTCTGTAGATCAGCTTCACATCTTCGGAGCCGACCCTGAGCGCTGTGCGCACACAATCCATTGCAGTATCGCCCGCGCCGATCACGCCAACCCGAGCACCGATCGGGATGGAGTCACCTTCCCGAACGCTGCGCAAGAACGCTATTCCATCGAGGACGCCCTCCGCATCCTCGCCGGGCAGATCGAGACGCTTGGCGAGCTGGGCCCCCACCGCAATGAAGACGGCAACAAAACCATCGGCGCGGAGCTCCTCCAGGGTGAAGTCGACCCCTGCCTCCTGGTTGTACCGCATCTCCACACCGAGCTGTTCGAGGACCGCGAGATCCTGGTCGATCTGGTCTTGGGGCAATCGGTAGGTGGGAATTGTTCCTCCGACCATGCCGCCCGGGTATCCATGGGCCTCAAAGACAGTCACCGGGAACCCGGCGTAACCAAGCTCATGGGCAGCGGCCATGCCGGCCGGCCCTGCTCCGACGATAGCGACCTTCGACTTGTGAACGGGGTTGCGGATGAACGCAACCGGCTGCTCTTCGTGATCCATGATGAAACGTTTGATCTGGCGAATCGCCAGCGGCTGGTCGAGGTGGGTGCGGATGCAGGTGTTCTCACAGAGGTGATCACAGACCCTCCCCAGGATCGAAGGGATTGGATTGTCCTGACGCGTCAATGCCACAGCATCGAGGAACCGCCCCTCGCGGACGGCCCCCATGTACTGGGGAACTTTCTGGTCGATCGGGCACTCGTCTAGACAGGGCGCCTCGATGCAGTCGAAATGGTGGAGCTGCCGTGGTGTCTTCGATCGGTCCATGCGGAACGAGTGTTTCTGATAACGCCAGTCGGCTCGCACATCATCGGCGTATCGCCTGAGGTTGATACGCGACATGACGTCGACGGCGAGAGCGGCGACCACCTTCGACCTCTCTTCATCGAAACCTGCCGCCGTCGCTGCCGACCGCACCGTGTCGACCGCCCGTTCTCCATTGGACTTGGCCAGAGCCTTGCCAATCTCCTCGCAGGTGGCGAGCGAAAGTTCCAGACCGGTGTTGCTCAGAGCGCTGTACCTCATCAGCTGAGCGAAGTCAGAGGATGTCGGCTGGTGTGCGCCGGACTTGGCCGAGAAATCGACCATGTCGGTGGCGCCAACCTTGTCCATCTCACGGTCGAGTTCCTCCATGTACTGGAGCATCCGGAGGTAACCCCCGGTCTTGAGGAGGTCGGAGCACACCGTCACCGTCTTGACACCCGAACGAAGCAGGTCGGACACGTTGAGGTAGTCGGCCCCACCCGAAAAAGAGAGCAGCAGCTTGTCGCCAAAGTCCTCTTTGATTCTCGACGCCAGGTTGACCGTCACGGCGTGGAGTGCCCGTCCTGACAGGTACATCATGTCGTCGCTCTCGAATTCGTCGCGCCAGTTGTCGACTTCGAGCGTGTTTGTCAACTTGACACCAAAGGTCAGACCGCGGCCGGCCGCGACACGACGAAGACTGTGCAACATCGGGACGGCATCGACGTACATCAGGTCGTGGCCGAAGGCCTCGTCTGGCACTGGAATATCATCGAAACCGAGGTCCTCGTTGACGATCGTCCGCACCCGGTCGGCGCCAAGCAAGGTCGGGTTCAGCTTCACAGACGTGTGGAGGTCACGCTCTTCGAGGAGATATGACGAAATACGCTCGATCTCGTCGGGCGGACATCCGTGCATCGTCGAGAGAGTGATCGAGTCGGACAGCCGGCTGGGTATGTCGATTTCCCTGATCTCGGGGTACCACTCGGCGACGATGTCGATATAGGCCGGCAGATACTCCGAGGCGTCGGCCATGGTGTCAAAGAACCATTGGACGTTCGGCTTGAGCATGCCCTCGAGGTTGTACCCGACGCTCATGTTGAAGATCATCCCGGGCCGATCGCCGTGCCAGCCGAACTTGTGGTGCAGCGCGTGGATCAGAACCCAGGCGCGGAGGTATTCGTCGAACGACTGATAGACCTTGAGCTCCTGGCTCCACTCGACGTTGTAACCCTCGTCCTCGACGTCGATGCACGGCTTGGAAACGTCGATCTCGTCGAGTGTTTGGATGGTCTTCAACTCCAGAAACCGTGCTCCGACCAACCACGACATGATGATGTTCTGTGCCATCTGGGTGGCGGGACCGGCGGCCACACCAAAGGGAGTGTCAAGTTCGACTCCGTACTTTTCTATCCGATAGCGATGGTCGGGATTGGGGACGAAGAAGGCCGAGCTCGGGATCCCAAATAACGAGTTCTTCTGCTCCAACTCGGTGAAAACCCAATCGGTGAGCTGCTCCATCGAGATGGGTTGGAAACGATCAGACATTGCGGAAGATCTCTACAGCCGAGCGTGCAGACGGGCCGCCTGCTCGGATGCTTTGGCTCGGATCTCGACCGGGTCCACCCGGGTTGGTTTTCCGTCGGCGAGCAGGACTTGACCATCGACCTTCACTTGGAGAGGCCTGACCCCCGGGGTGAAGGCGAGGTGCCAAGGGTCCATCGGATCGTATGACCAGGTGACCTCGTCGTTGCGTGCCTCAGGGATGATGTCCCACCCCGTCTCCAGCCACGACCAGGCGTCATCGGGCCCGCATGAGACATCGACGGAACGCTCCATGACGTAAGCGATCCGAAACGACTCGATCATGTTGGCCCCGATCCCGTCGGTGCCCAGCGCCACCGGATTCGAGAACCTCGCCGGGTTGGCGTAACCGACGGCGTTGTTCAGATTCGAGCGAGCGTTGTGGAGAATGGTCCCATTCAGGGTGTGGTCTGTGGGGAGGTGAACACAATGGGCGAGGAGCCAGTTATCATGGGTGAGACCGTCGAGCTTTTGGGGAGCATCAATGTCACCCACCCCCTCTGCTACGTGGATATGAACACCGACACTCAGGTCCTCGGCTAGCCCGGCTGCAGTTTCAAGCGACTCCTGACTGCAGGTGAATGTGGCATGGATGCCGACCAACCCGGGTCCGCCGGCCTTGATGAAGCGCTCGTTCTCGGCGAGCCCGCGCCGAGCCCCGTCGGCACCGTGACGGTCGGTGATCCCGTAGGCAGTGAGTACTCGGACCCCTACTTCAGCACAGGCTTCGGCGATCACATCGAGACTCCCCTCGATGGCGTTGGGAGACTCGTGATGGTCGACGATGGCCGTGGTACCACTCTCGAGGGCCTCCAGCGCACCGAGCATCGCCGACCACCGGATCATTTCGAGGTCCAGGGCGGTATCGACCCGCCACCAGATCTGTTCGAGGACCTCCTGGAAGTCGGTTGGAGTCTTCGGGGGAGGTGGCATCCCCCGAGCGAGCGAGGAATAGAGGTGATGGTGAGCGCACACCAGACCCGGCGTTGTGGTCATGGCCGCGGACCCTAGTGGACCACCAGGTCGACCCAACGAGAGGGTCGCCGACTCTCGCGACCGGCCGTTGGATGCCGGCCCCTACAGGTCCGCCCGCGTGGATCGGTGACCGACTCAGCGTCTGATATCTGATCCATCGAGGAGGTAGACGGCCTCCTCGTAGCCGAGCCGGGCCCGAAGGGCCGCGTGGGAGAGGTCGGTGATTGGCGTCTCCGGGTGACAAACCAACCCAAGACTGAGGAGCTCCACCTCGGGAGGAACGAGTCGAAGGAGGAGGTTCATCCGGTCACGCATCACGACCGTGACAGCCCGCTGGAAAAGGCTGGTCGCATGGCCAAGGTCATTCCCACATCCGCAGGGCCGGCCAGCCTCGACAACCACCACTCGACGGATCCCCCGCCTCAGCAACGCAGCGATGGGAAGGGGGTCCGCGATAGCACCATCCACCAGACGTTCACCATCGATCTCCACAGGAGGGAACAATCCTGGGATGGCTGCGGAGGCGAGGACAGCTTCGAGCAGGTCACCCGAGGACAGCAGTCGTGACGTCCCCGACGCCAGATCCGACGCGACAACAGCCAATGGAATCGTGGTCTCCTCGAAGCGACGCACCGGTAAGGACTGTTCGAGAAAGGACCGCAGGGAGCGGTTCGAGAACGCGGAGTCGTGGAGGAGGACCGCCGCCAGCTCTCGAATCCGCGCAAACCGGCTCCCGAAGATCCTGCGTGTGTCCGCCTTCTCCCATAGCTTGACCAAGGCATCGACTCCTTCAGGCGAGGGGCGCGATGCGAGATAAGCGCCGTTGATTGCTCCCACCGAGACGCCGACGATGAGCTCGGGACGAAAGCCTCGTTCAAAGAGCGCTCCCACTGCCCCAACCTGGACCGCGCCCCAGTTCGCTCCACCAGTCAGAATGAGGCCCCAACCGGTCTCCGTAAGAGCTGCCTGAGTCATTGCAGGTCTCTTTTCCGGTTGTGGGTGCCGCTCAAAGAGCCCGGTACGGGGGCGCCGAGGAGCCAGTCGCCGCCGATGATCGGCAGCCAGCGCTGCCAAGGTCTTGAGGTCATGTTCTACCTCCTTGGCACGTGTGTGCAATACCATCGTACGCCTTCCAGTCAACTGGAATGTCAAGGGGGTAAAGAGTGATGGACTCGAACCGCGGACTTCGCTTGTGGGCCCGGCAGGACTTGAACCTGCAACCAACGGATTATGAGTCCGTTCCAAGCCAAATCCGGTACCTGGCAGAACATGCGAAAAGGTAGTCTGACCAGGCATTTCACTGTGCACGAGTTGTCACCAGTTTGCACGGATTCTCAGTGAATCGCGTCCTGAGCGCGTCCTGGCTTGCTCCAAGAAACGGATCTTGAGAACGCTGGACCACCTGACCATGCAAACTGAAGCTGATCGATGGAAGCATGACCTTTCTAGGACCCGTGCGGAATGGTTGGTCCTTGCCGAATCAGATGGCCA
>QIDW01000306.1 GCA_003230435.1 Acidimicrobiia bacterium
CGTTTGGGGTCTGCCAGGCCTTTGCAGATGCTGGCGTGAAGACGATCGAGCTCCTGCTTGACGGATTCCATGTGCCCAATATGCCAGAAAAAGCGCCGATCCGAAAGGGCAGGTGTTCCCCTCGTTCGCGATCCATAGGCCATGCGAAGCCCAAAGGATCCCAGTTTTATCAATCACCGCCTCAGAAATCTCGGTTGGGGGGTTGACGCCTCGCTCCGGTCAACGCATACTCGCAGAGGCGATATGCGCGTATCTGCGCATATGAATATGTATCCCGGTTTTCGGGCCAGGAAACGGCGTTGTCATGTACGCTGAATGGGTCCCGGGAAAAAAGGAGTGGCAATGACCGTGCAAATGGAGGCGGACAAGGTACTCGACTGCACCGGTCTCCTCTGTCCCATCCCCGTCATCAAGACGTCACAGGCGATCAAGGAGGTCGAGGTTGGCCAGATCCTCCACATGATCGCCACCGACCCCGGTGCACCCCCGGACATGGAGGCATGGTCCCGTCAGACGGGCCACGAATTGGTCGACAACACGGAGGAGGATGGAAAATACCTCTTCTGGTTCAAGAGAACCCGATAGGAGCCTGAAATGACTTCAACAGCACAAGAAGCGGGCACCAATGTCTCGACACTCGAGTCTCCCGGTGCCGAAGCAATCCCCGAGCCCAAGAAGTTTGCCATGGTGGCGTCGAAAGGTGGTCTCGATGAGGTCTACCCGATTCTGATCATGGGATCGACGGCCGCCGCCCTCGGCTGGGATGTAAGGGTGTTCTGCACGTTCTACGGCCTCGATCTGGTCAACAAGAAGCGGCAGAAAAAACTCAAGGTGTCCGCGGTGGGAAATGCCGCCTCTCCACCACCTATCAACGGTCTCGAGATCAAGGTGCCGACCATCATCGGCATGTTGCCCGGGATGAATTCCGTGGCGACATGGATGCTGAAGAACTGGATGAAGTCGTCGAATATCCCGACTTTTGAGGAGCTCTACGACACATGTGTCGAGTCCGGAGTCCAGTTCTATGCATGCGCCACCACGCTGGGTGTGATGAATGTGGACATGGATGACATCGTCGAGGGCGCTTCCTGTCTCGGCGCAACGGCGTTCCTCGACTTCGCATCGGAAGCTGACGTAGCCCTGTTCGTCTGAGAGCACCGAGCAACAAATAACTCGCGAGGAGGTGGTCTTGGACGACGAGGCACAGATTGTCTACGTACAAACACACGGCACCGACGAGATTTCCAAGGCTGCCACCCCCTTCTATCTGGCCACCGCTGCCGCCGCCATGGACATGGAAGTCAGCATCTACTTCACCATGCACGGTCCGACGCTTCTGACAGAGGATGCCGGTGAGTTGACCGTCAAGGACGGGGGTGCGCCTCTCCACACGTTCATCAGTCAGGCCCAGGGCATTGGTGTCCGCCTTCTGGTGTGCCAACCCTCACTCAATCTCGTCGATCTCGAGATGGAGGATCTCATCGACGGCGTCGAGATGATTGGCGGCGCGGCTTTCAACGACATGGCCGCCGAAGCAGACGCTGTGATCAGCTTCTGATGGCCACCGCCACGATCCCGATCACGTTCAGTAAAAATCCGGGCGCCACCCTCGCCCCCGACAGCTATACCGATGTCGACTATTCGGAAAAACTCCGTCTCTGGGAGGAAGTGAAGGCCGACATTCGCTTCCCGGACTACATGCGTGGCTGTTACGAATGTGGCATCTGCGTCGCCGCTTGCCCGTCGGCTCGTTTTTACGATTTCTCCCCACGCAAGATCGCCCAAGCTGCGGCCAGGGAGGACGTCGAACTCATCTACGAGCAGATGAACGATGACGTCTGGCAGTGTTCCCAGTGCTTTTCGTGTGATCGGTGCCCCCGGCAGAACTCGCCGGGCGGCCTCATCACGATTTTGCGCGAGGTCGCCGTCAAGAACGGTCTCGCATCGTCCCGTGAGGCCCTCGAAGGTTACGGACGCGTGGTCTACAAGATAATGACCACCGGGACCCAAGTATCTCCGGACATGCTCCAGCCCGATGCCTTCCCCGACTGGGGCCCCGACGTGCGTGATGTATCCGAGAACCTCGACCTCTGGAGACGGGCCGTGCCTCCCGAGACGCTCCACACGACCTCAACAAGCTGGGAAGTTTCACAAGAAACCCTCATCGAGCTATACCTAATTTGGTACTACAGCGACGTGATGGACATGATCGAAGAAGTAGACGAAGGTCTCCACATGATCATCCTCGATGTCATGGAAGAGGCCCTGGAAGATGCGGGGTATGAGTTATGACAACGACAGCACCAGAGGGCACGGGGACGATCATCCCACTTGGATCGATCAAACGAGCGCCCTTCAAACTGGACGGTGAGCCGCCGCCTACAGAAGATATTCGGGAGACTCTCTTTGAGCTCGAGGACGCCGGTGAGCTCATTGTCCAGAGGGTGCCTGAGCCCTATGTCGAGGTGACCACCAAATACGGGCGCATCAAGAAGATTCCCGAAGCCACGACCTGGCATCACAAGTCATGCGGCCAGTGCGGGCACATCCCCGGTTATTCGACTGCCATCTTCTGGCTCAACCGCCAGTTGGGCATGGACTATCTGGATCCGATCGACCAGACGTCGTGCACTGCCTGGAACTACTACGCCTCTGCGACCTCGAATCCGGTGGCGCAGGGTGGTGTGGCTATGCGCAACTTTGCCGCCGCCTATGAGACGGGCTACTTCCCGATCATCCACTGTGCGGCACCTCCTACGGCCACTACAAGGAAGTGCGGGAGGAGATCGTTCATCATGCCGACCTGCGGGACCAGGTCCGCCAGATAATGGACAAGCTGGGCAAGCCTCTCGTGATGCCCGAGGAGATCGTCCACTACTCCGAGTGGGTCCACGCCATGAAGGAGCGGATCGCTGCGCTGCAGGTGCATGACCTCTCCGATATCACTGCCTCGGTTCACCCGGCGTGTCACTACTACAAGCTGGTAAAGGAAGACGCCATCTATGACCCCGACATCTACGGAGGCCAGCGCACCGCAACTGTCACCGGTCTGATCAAGGAGTTGGGTGCCAAGGTCGGCGACTATTCGACATTCTTCGACTGTTGTGGTTTTGGGTTCCGCCACATCCTGGTACAGAGGGACTTCTCTCGCTCGTTTGCCACCCAACGAAAGATCGAGGTGATGAAGGAAGAGGCCAACCCCGACGTCACAGTCACCCATGACACCGGCTGCGTCACCACCCTTGACAAGAGCCAGTTCGCCGCACGGGCCCACGACAGGAACGTGGGTATCCCTGTGATGTCGGATGCCCAGTTCGCTGCTCTGGCAATGGGTGCGCACCCGTACCGGGTCTGTCAGCTCCATTGGCATTCGACGGACTACAAACCTCTGCTCGAGAAGATGGGAATCGACTGGGAGACCGCCTGGATCGAGTTCGAGAAGGACCTGAAGCGGCTCGAAGCCAACGAGATCGAATATCTGACCTGGGAGCACGTCGATGGCTAGTGCTTCGGCTAACGCTTCGGCTGATGGCCGGGTAGTTGTCATCGGGGCAGGGCCGGCTGGTCTCGAAGCTGCCCGCCTTGCCGGTGATCTTGGTGCCCAGGTGACTCTCGTGGAGAAGAACGACTCCCCGGGTGGCATGCCTATCCAGTCAAATTACGCCGCTCTCACCCACGGTTTCAGGTCGGCCGAAGAAGCGATGGGCGAGATGATCACCGCTGTTGTGGACCATCCCAATATCGATCTGCGCTCGTCGTCCGAGATAACCGCGATGACAGGTTCGGCACCCGAGTTCTCGCTTACACTCACATCCGGTGACAAATCGGAGGAGGTTGTGGCCGGGGCGGTGATCGTCGCCACCGGGTTTCGCCACTTCGACCCCGGGCGGGAGACCCAGCAATACGGGTATTACGAGTTTCCCGATGTCATCACCCTTGCCGATGCCGAGGGGATGCTGAAGGAGAACAACTTCGTCAGACCTTCCAACGGCGAGATCCCGGAGCGTGTTGCCTTCATCCAATGCGTGGGATCGCGTGATCGTCAGATCGGAAACGAGTTCTGCTCCAAGGTTTGCTGTGGCATCTCGTCCAAGCAGGCGATCGAAATACGTC
The DNA here is from genome assembly GCA_003230435.1 of Acidimicrobiia bacterium. Lineage (GTDB taxonomy): Bacteria > Actinomycetota > Acidimicrobiia > Spongiisociales > ZC4RG35 > SZUA-217. Next base: position 4,114 of record QIDW01000306.1, read on the forward strand.
AGCAGGTGCCCGACGCCCGGGTCTTCATCTTCTATATCGACATGCGCATGTATGGCTACTGGGAGAACGACATCTACTGGCCGGCCCAAGAAGAGCACAAGGTCAACTATGTCAAGGGGATCGTCACCGAGGTACTCCAGAAAGGCGACAAACTCGTCATTCCATGGGCAGACCCATGGAGATTGCGATGGACATCGTCGTCCTCGCCGTCGGCATGGAGCCCAGCCAGGGCACGAGGGCGATGGCTGAAATACTCGGAATCGGGACAAACAAATACGGCTTCATCGATCAAGACCACAACAGCCTCGACACGGTGGCCACCTCCGTACCGGGCATCTTTGTGGTAGGCGCCGCCCGTGGACCCGCCGATCTCGACGACACCATGGCCACCGCCGGAGCGGCCGCCGCCACCGCCAAGGCTGTCGCCTTCGTGAGCTCGGGGGTAACGGTCTGACCACCGACAGCGTGCTCACGGGCCAGGTGGTGGATACCCCGACCGCCAGGGAGTTCACTCACCTCGCCTTGCAAAAGGTGAGCGAGGCGGAGTTGGAGACCGTCGCCGGCAAGGTCGAGTTCAAGGCGGAGCGTCTTTCCGAAATGCTCACTTCTGAGCGCCTCGGCGCCTGGACGGAAGAAGACGCCCTGACCACCTTGAGGTGGGTCTTCTCGTCGAGAAGAAAGGCACAGGTGATCTTGAATTCGCTTGGGCTCGCCGGGCTTTCCGAAGGCATCGAGTTGCTTCTCCGCGGTCAGGGGCCCGAAGGAGAGAGACTTCAATTCTTTCATCAAACCATTGTTGACGTGGGTCGTGGAGTGCGTCCGTCGACTGGATTCGACCTCGGCTCCGAGCTGCTGCACTTCTCCAACCCTGACCGCTACTGGCTGTGGACCCGATGGATGTGGAACCCCGAGAGCGAGACGGGTGCCCTGCCACTAATCGTGATGGAAGAGGTGGATCTCGACGCGAGCACGGTTGCAGAGACCTACGAGCGCATCGGGCTGGCGATGGCCTTCGTGGACGAGGTGGGTGCGGCGGCCGGATTCCGCACAGCCGGTCATGGGGTATTTGGCACAGATGTCTTTCTGGCCTCGGTATATGCGATCTATGTGTATACGACGCTGCGTATGCGAATGACCCAGGAGTTCAATCGGGTCATTCCGGAGCTAGCCGAGTTGGTGAGCAGGCTGCTCGGGGTTCACCGGCTGGAGACAAAGCAGAAGTGAGCAAGGAGGTCAGCCCCAAGGTCGACCCGGCCAACGTCCTCGAGATAGAGGAGCTGGTCCTCGAAGGGATGGACATATCCGGTCACTGGAACCGGATGTTCGAACAGAGGATCATCACCGACTACGACGTCCGCCAGCTGGATCGGGTCACCGAGCTCGACGGTGGGGAGTCGATGGGCTGGTGTTATCAGTGTGCTGCGTGTATCGCGGTATGCCCTGTCGATCATGTGGGCAGTTACGGCCCGAGAAAACTCTTCCAGAACCTCCAATTGGGATTTGACCTCTTCACCGATCCCGACCTGTGGCTCTGCACGACCTGTGCCAACTGCCTTCGGGTGTGCCCCAAAGAAGTGGACATGATGCAGATTGCGCCGGCGATCCGCAAGGAGGCCGTGCTGGTGGGCAACGTTCCGGCGGAGCTTCAGGATGTTTTCGAGAAGACTGCGCGATATGGGAATCCGCTGGGGAAGAACGCCAAGCGTCGGGCGGCTTGGACCAAGGGCCTCGATGTGGAGGTCCCCCTTATCTCGGAGCTCGGTCGCCGGGTTGATGTGCTGTGGTGGGTCAGTGACTACCCCTCCTATCACCCTCGGGGGATCGACGCCTCGAGATCTCTGGCGCGGGTTCTCGCCCATCTCGGTGTCGACTTCGCCATCCTCGGCGCCGAGGAGCGTCACGATGGGGACTCGATGTTGCGTGCCGGGGAGACCGGGTTGTTTGAGATGCTTGCCGAGCAGAACATCGAGACTCTCAACCAGTACGAGTTCGACCTTCTTCTCACAACCGACCCGCATGCATACAACGCCTTTCTTCACGAATACCCCGAACGCGGCGGCGACTACAACGTGGCCCACTACACCCAATACCTTGCCGAGCGGATAGACGACATGGGTCTCAGCGAGCAGGTCGACCTCAATATCACCTTCCACGACCCCTGTTACCTGGGCCGTCACAACGGTGAGTACGAGGCGCCTCGCGACCTGATCAAGGCTTTGCCGGGCGCCGAATTGACCGAAATGTGGCGCACCCGGGAGAACGGGTACTGCTGTGGCGGCGGCGGCGGCGGAATGTGGCTCGACGGCCACGCCGCGGAAAATCAGAACATGCGTCTGTCGGAGAAGAGGGTCCTCGAAGCCGTGGAAACAGGAGCCGACACGTTGTGTGTCGTTTGCCCCTATGAGGTGTCCCGATTTGAGGATGCAGTCAAATCAACGAACAACGACGGTGCGCTCCAGGTGCTCGACATTGCCGAGCTTCTGGCCCAGGCTCTGGGACTGGCCGCCGACTGACCAAACAAGGAGCGCGAGACGATTATGGACAGCGTGGTGCTGCTCCGCCCGGTCCCCGACCCGGTGGAGGAATTGGAACTGAACGATGACGGAAGCGACCTCGATCGTGACTACCTCGGCTACGTGCTGAACGAATTCGATGATCACGCTCTCGAGGAGGCTCTGCTCCTGAAGGAGGCGACAGGGGGAACGCTCACCGTGCTCGGTCTGGGAAGTGCTGACGAGATGGAGCAGATCCTCTACACCGCGTTGGCCAAAGGCGCGGATGAGGCAATCAAACTCGGTGACGAGCTAGAGCATCTCAGTATCAGCTCGCAGGCGGAGATCTTCGTCTCGGCCCTGGAAGGGCGGTCCTTTGACCTGGTCCTCACCGGTGTTCAGGCCGCCGACGAGCTGAATGGCCAGTTGGCTGTGCGCGTCGCCGCCAAGCTAGGGATTCCTCATGTCTCTGTTGTCGTTGGAGCCTCTGCCGACAACGGATCCGTCAAGGTCACCAAGGAGTTCTGGGGCGGTATCACTGCCGACTACCAGATACAGACTCCTGCGGTTCTGGGTATCCAGGCCGCTCGCCAGGCCCCTCGTTATGTGGCGGTGAGCCTGATTCGTCAAGCGCAGCAAGGTGGCGATCTCAGCGAGACCGATGTCGACCCGCCGCCTGACACATCAGGGGTGAGAGTCATCTCGGTTCGAGTGCCTGAGGCAGGTGAAGGCGCAGAGATGATCGAAGGCGACGAGGAAGCGGCCGCCACCAAGATCGTCGAGATCATCAGGTCGGCGGGGGTTAAGTGATATGCCAGGGAGAGCTGACCGAGACCAGCTTTGAGCTGATCGCCCAGGCCAGGAGTGTTGCCACTCAAACGGGTGGTCGGGTTGTGGCCGGTCTGGTCGGCTCCGATATCACCGCACTGGCAGCCGAACTGGGAGGCGCGGACCGAATCGTCGTTGTCGACGATCCCGCGTTCGAGAACTTCAGCCCCGACGGACATGCCGCTGTGTTCGGCTCACTGATAGGTGACTCCTCGGTTGTTCTGGTTCCTTACACGTCGATGGGCATGGACGTCGCTTCAGCCATCTCTGCGACGTCGGGAATGCCACTGGTCTCGTTCTGCACGGCGATCAGCGTTGATGGCGGTCTGGGAGCCACCTGTCAGCTCTACGCAGGCAAGATCGAAGCGGACGTGACGGTGGATGGGGACAGGGCCATCTTTGCGGTTCTTACCGGCTCAGCCTCTGCCGACGGCGGCCGATCCGGCGGCGCTGCAGAAGTGGAGCAGGTGGACAATCCGCTCGAGATGACCCTCCGCTCGACTTGTCTCGGTATTGCCGAGCCCGAAGGTGGCGATGTCGACATCACTTCAGAGGAAGTGTTGGTGGTCGTCGGCCGTGGCATCGAATCTGAGGACAACATCGCCGAGGCCCAGGAACTGGCCGACCTGCTTGGCGGCGCAGTCGCCGGGTCACGCCCCATCATCGACCAGGGGTGGCTGGCAAAGGATCGTCAGGTCGGGAAGTCCGGGTTGACCGTAAAGCCAAAGCTCTATTTGACCTTGGGAGTCAGCGGCGCGCCCGAACACATCGAGGGAATGAAGGATGCAGAGACGATCATCTCGGTGAACACCGATCCTCAAGCACCGATATTCGGAGTTGCGCACTACGGCTGGGTTGGTGACATCTTCGATCTCCTGCCGGAGCTGGTCGACAAGCTCGAAGCGGACTGACATTGCACGCCGCGACCCTGGTGATCGCCGTAGAGGATGGAATCCCGGGCCGGGAAACCTTCCTCAATATGGGGAACGGCGGGATCCTGGCATTCTATCTGCTCGCCTTGCTGGCGACACTGATCTTTCTCAGCGGGTTTCTGTTTCGGTTCAGGAAGTACGGGCGAGGACGCGGCCGCCCGGTCGACTAGCGTTTTGGACCGGCTCTGGCGGAAATCGCTTCCCAGAGGTCTGTCGGCAAGCGGGACCGCGCCGTCGGACTGGCACACTTCTTTGTGTTCTGGGGATTCCTCGTGCTCACGGTCGCCACAGCGATCATCGCAATCGACGTGGACGTCATAGGCCTGTTCCTGGGCCGACCCGACCTCCAGTTCTGGAACGGTGCTTTCTATCAGGGTTATTCGCTGATCGTCGACGTGTTCTCGATTGGCTTCGTATCCGGGCTGGTCTACTTGGGTTGGCGACGACGCAACCCTCCTCTCAAGCTCAGCTACGACAGGGTCGACCGTGAAGAAGGGGGTTACGACCGGAAGGGCTACTCGATAGATGATCGGGCGTTCCTCTTCGTGCTGCTCTTCATTGCCATCACCGGCTTTCTTCTCGAAGGTTTTCGGATTGCCGCTGTGGACTTCCCCAGTTTCGAGATCTTCTCGATTGCGGGTTGGACGATTGGCCAGGCGGTTTCGTTCCTTGGCGTCGACGGAGCCGAGACGGCCCGAGTTCTGTTCTGGTGGACCCACGCTTTGGCCGCCTTGACATTTATTGCCTTCATCCCCTACTCGAAGGCAATGCACATGGTGACGGACGTTATCGGCCTTCTTGTCACAGATCAGGACTCGGCGCGTGCCCTGCCAGAGCCGGTCGGGGCACCCTCCGATGACCTCCTCTCACTCTTCACGTGGAAGGATCTGGTCGACCATGATGCCTGCACCAAGTGTGGTCGGTGTCATGACGTGTGCCCGGCGCGGGCCACCGGGGCGCCGCTCTCGCCACGTGACCTGATTCTCGATCTGCGCGAGCTTGCCGATGCCAGCAGCGGGATCGACCTCTGGTACGGACCCGGCGCCGAGCCCAACACGACGACGGGCGCCGTTGCCGGCGACTACATAGCCGCCGAGACGCTGTGGGCGTGCACGACCTGCATGGCATGCATGGAGGTGTGTCCGGTGGGGATCGAGCATGTGCCCACCATCGTCCAGATGCGAAGACAACTCGTCGAGGTGGGTGATGTGGAAGCCGGTCTGCAAACGGCGTTTCAGTCTTTGACCAGGGCAGGCAACAGCTTTGGCAAGTCGGCCAAACAACGGGCCCGCTGGACCAAGGGGCTCGATCAAGAAATCAAGGACGCCAGGTCTGAGCCGGTCGAGTACCTCTGGTTCGTCGGCGACCACGCCTCCTTTGACCCGAGGGCCACCGAGGTGTCAACCTCGGTCGCCAGACTCCTGAGCCACGCAGAAGTGGACTTTGGGCTTCTTTACGAGGCGGAGAAGAACAGCGGCAACGATGTGAGACGGGCTGGAGAGGAGGGTCTCTTCGAAATGCTGCGGGAGCAGAATCTAGAAGCTCTGGCGTCGGCGGAGTACAGCCAGATCATCACAACCGACCCTCACTCTCTCAACACCCTGCGATACGAGTATGAGCTCGAGGGGACCGTGATTCACTACACCGAGTTGCTCGACCGTTTGGTTGCTGACGGGTCCCTGGCAGTATCAGGTCTTTCCGGTATCGCCACCTATCACGACCCTTGTTACCTCGGTCGTTATCAGGACGAGTACGAGGCGCCCCGTCGGCTCATCCATGCCACCGGACTCGATCTCCACGAGATGGGCCGTTGCCGGGAGAACAGCTTCTGTTGCGGCGCGGGTGGGGGCCGCATATGGATGGACGATTCGGGTCTCGAGGAGAGACCATCGGAGAATAGGATTCGGGAGGCGGTAGCGCTCGGGGACAATGTGCGGTACTTCGTGGTTGCCTGCCCCAAGGACATGGTCATGTACAGCGATGCAGTCAAGACGACGGGTCACGAAGATCGCCTCCAGGTGGTCGACGTTGCGCAACTGGTCGAGCGAGCCATGACGGGAGTGCCCGTTGGCTGAAGGCTCGACTCCTGTCTCGATCGGCAAGCGGCCGGATCCCGTCGAGGGTCTGGGTCTGATCCTGGGACAGTCGGCTGCGGACATCTTGCGTCTCCACATGTCGGTCATCGATCGCGAAGACCGTCTCGAGTCAGGTACGGGCCAGTGGCTTTCATCGTTCCGATCCGATGAGGAAAAGAGGGTGGCGACCACTCGAGAATCGGTTCTGCGGGCCCTGAGAATGGCCTCGGATGCGACCAACTTTCGCATACTCCAGTCGCTGACCGATGGTGTTGGCACTCCGATTGAGAACCTCGCACAGGCCAGCGGTCTAAGTCGTCTTGCCCTTGCCGAAAGAATCGGTGACCTTGTCTCGGCTGGGCTTGCGAGCAAGATCCCGGAGGCAAATCAGGTGGCTGGGGTTCCGGCCGGAGCTGCTCTCGTACAACTTGTGGAGTCGGCTGCCTCCCATGCCTCAGCCGACCTGGGGGGAGATGCCTGATGCAGTGTGCATTCTGCGAATACGAGGGACCTCGCCCCGAGGTGCATGCCCACCTCACCGATACCCACGTAGAGGAAGTTCACACGTGGCAGACTGAGGGCTCCGGTCGTCGCTATTTCGAACTGGCGTGTCCCGACTGCGATGATTCCTTTCGGCACCAGGTGAAGCCTCGATCACGAGATCCCAACTTTCTGGACGAATACGCTCGGGAGATCAGGATCGTGGCTTTTGACCAGTTCCTTTATCACCGCCAAATAGAACACGAAGAGGAGTCGAAAAGTGGCTGAAGTCAATGGGTGCAACATCCCCGAAGACCGGTACTACTGGGCTGAGAAACATGTCTGGGTGTCCGTCGACGAGGGCGGAGTGGCAACCGTCGGAGTCACAGATGTAGCCCAGGCCCTCGCCAAGAAGATCATCTCGGCACTTCCCAAGGCAGCCGGGCGGTCGACAAAGAAGGGAAGAAGCCTGGGCACCATCGAGAGTGGAAAGTGGGTAGGTCCGGTGACATCCCCTATTACCGGGGAGATCATCGAGACAAACCCGGCGCTTACGTCCAACCCGAGCATCATCAACGACGACCCTTATGGGGATGGTTGGTTTGTCCGGATTCAACCCACCGACTGGGAGGGCGACTCGGCAGATCTGGTGACCGGTGCCGCTGGCGTGGAGGCATATCAGGTCTTCCTCGATGCGGAGGGTATCTCCTGTTTGGATTGAGCGCCCTCCGCTGATGGAGAGTTATAGGGGTTGTCACGTGCCTCCCGACCGCTGGTATGACCTCGACGGTGACCTATGGGTCAAGTTCGAGGGCGACCTGGTGCGACTGGGCATGACCGATGTGGCCCAGACCCGAATGGGGAGGATGGTCTCGATATTGATCAAGAAACCCGGTCGGCGTGTCAAGACCGGCGGTTCGGTCGCCACCGTTGAGAGTGCGAAGTGGGTGGGACCTATTCACACGCCGTTCGCAGGCGAGGTGGTCGAGACCAACATGGCAACTTTCAGTGAGGACATCCTCATCGCCAACCGGGATCCATATGAAGCGGGATGGATCACCGTGATCCGACCCGATGACCCCGACTCTCCTCATCGTCCTCTGCTCGGAGGCGAGGAAGCTCTCGACGCCTACATGGCGCGAATCGATGAGCTCGACATCAGTTGTTTTCGGTGTGAAGACTAGGTGAGTCAATCAAGGAGGCATCCATGACCATCCGACTACTCGACTTCGAGAAAGTCGACTCGTTGCGTTCGTTGGCGATCTTTCACGGCGTCGCCTACGCCATGAAACCCGACGATCCCGACACCATCACCCTGACCCGCCCCCTTGACCCATTCGTGAGCATCGGTCATCACCAGGATGCGAGGACCGAAGTGGATCTCGAATTCTGTGATGAAGCAGGTGTCCCCGTCTACCGGAGAGAGGTCGGTGGCGGCGCCGTCTACCTGGACGAAGGGCAGACGTTCTGGCACACGATCTTCCATAAGGACAGGGTGCCGAAAACGCTGGGTGAGGTATACACCCGGTTTCTGGCAGGGCCGGTGCTGGCACTCAACAGAATCGGAATCCCGGCCGTTCACCGACCGGTGAACGATATCCAGGTCGAGGGTCGCAAGGTCGGTGGCACGGGGGCCGCGACGATCGGGCATTCGATGGTTGTCGCTGGCAGCCTCATGTTCGACTTCAACTACGAGCTCATGTCGCGGGTGCTCCGCGTTCCGTCCGAGAAGTTCCGGGACAAGGTCTATTCGACGATGCGCGAGTACCTGACGACGATCAATCGCGAGCTTGGCGACTCTGCTCCCGAAAGATCGGAGGCAGAGCGGATTCTCATCGAGTGTTTTGCCGAGACGCTCGACGCTGAGGTGGTGAGGGACGAGCCGCGGCAGGACGAGCTCGACGCCATCGAAGAGCAAGAAGAGCGAATCGCGTCCGAAGATTGGTTGCATCTCGACGGGCTGATCCCATCAGGCGACTCGGTGAAGATCGCCGAAGGCGTCAACGTCTCCGAAGGCGTCCACAAGGCACCCGGCGGCTTGGTGAGGGCAACGGTGGCCGTGACGGATGGAGTGATCGAGGGGATAGTGCTTTCGGGCGACTTCTTTGTCGAGCCTGCGGAGGCGCGGCAGGCCCTTCAGGATGCTCTTGTCGGTGTTGAACACGACGACGACGCTGTATTGCGGGTCGTCAAACGGCAGCTCTCCGACGTCGATGCACCCGGGGTCGACGCCACCGATATCGTCGCTGCAGTAATGGCGAGGCCGCAGTCAGGCTGAGGCGCCGGAACTGGGCGTGAGGCTGAGACGTCGAGGCCCATTTGCAGTGTGTGCACAACCCGGTCCCGCACACGGGGGGCCGCAACCGATGCACACGCTTCGAGGCGGAGCGACCGGGGGGACGACGACTCCTGACCCACCGACAATCCCCGACGAGGGTTGGGGGATCAGTCGGGTGTGACCAGGAGAACCTGGTCGTGGACGCGTACGCGTTCGTTCACTTTGACGGCGACGGGGTCGCCCGCTTTCGCCGACTCAACCGCCTCATGTTCGATTTGAATCGAGCCGACAGTCTGAGTGAAGTCCGAGGTGTGCCCGAGGATGTGGATCGTGTCGCCTACGTTGAGCTCGCTGGACAACTCGATGCCCGCAACTTCGAGCTTGCTGTAGTAGTGGCTCACCGTTCCGACGGGGTGCTCCGCCATGTCTGCCTCCTTCCGCTGTGGAGGGCGCCAAGTATTGCAGCGCCAAAGCTGATCTGTCGCCAGACGACACACTCGTCTTGCTGCGATGTGCGCTAGTCCCAGGGGACGCTGACTACTTCTACCGGCTCGGCGAATCCGTCCAGTTGGAGTGTTCGGGATTCGCCTCGACGCAGGGTTTCGATCTGGTCGATCATGGATGAACTCGCCAAGATTTCTCCGCCGGCGGCATGGCCACAAATACGGGCGGTCTTGTGCACTTCCTCACCAGAAAGGGCAACGCCGACCTCGGTCACTTCGCCGGCGTGGAGTCCTATCCGGACTTCGGGTGCGAACCCTTGCTCATGACGCTGTCGGCTGAGGGTTTGTTGGATGTCGATGGCGCAACTGGTCGCTGCATCGGGCATCTGAAACGACACGAAGAATCCGTCTCCAGCGTTGTCAATTTCCCGTCCGCCGTGACCGGCGAACATCGAGCGGAGCTTGCGGTCGTGCCATCGAAGAACGTGCTCCCAGGCATCATCTCCGATCGCTCCGATCAATGACGTGGATCCGACGATGTCAGTGAACATCAGGGCTGTCGTGTGTCGCTTTCCTTGGATCGGACCGTCTGCGAGATCGTTGAGGGTCTCGATTGCTGAACGGAGGTCGGGCATCGCTCCCAGTTCCTCGAAGGAGTCTCGTGCGGTGGTGAGTTCGAGTCTTGCGCTGTCAATCACTCCTAATTGCTCGTAAGCGCGGGCTAGCAACACACGCGAGCCTGCGGCTTGGTAGGGAAGATCGATGCTCCTCCAAAGTTTTGTTGCTTCGCGCAGTTGCTCCGCCGCTCCCTCGGCTTTTCCCTCGGCTAGAAGGATCGCTCCCAGAGCCTGGGCGGCGTGAGCCTTGAGAGCCTCAGAACCAAACTCGTCAGCCGCGGTCTGAAGCTCATCTGCGGCTGCAATGGCGTCTTCAAGTTGCTCCTGTTCAATGGCGATCTTGACCAGAGCCGGAAGCAGTCTGGCTCGTTTTAGAAGAGACTCCGTATCGGCGATGCTTTGAGCAATGAGGGTGCGAGCACCCTCGGGGTTCCCTTGTGCCAGTTCGAGCAGCGCCAAGCCGGGCTGCGGATCACGTCCCAACCCGTGAGCCTGATGGAATGCCTCTTCGGCTTGCTCGTAGTCGCCTATGTGAAAGCGGATCTCTCCAATCTCGTACAGCGCCTCACCCGAGAAGTCGAGGTAGTTCCCGAGTTCGTCTCGGGCTCGCCGGGCCTCTGCCTCGGCGGATGCCCACTCTCCGCGGAGTCTCATGATTGTTGCGCGATGGATGCGGCAGACGCCCGGGATGCCAGAGCTGTGACCAGCTCGTTCGCACCATCTCTTGGCTGCGTCGCTCCAGTCGCCGGCACGTCGGTAGTCGGCAAGCTGCTCACAGATGTCGATCATGTTGCAGTAGATCTTTCCCGTGGCCTGTGGGCCCAGTTCTCCGCCTACAGCCGCCACCATCGCCTGGTCCATTAGAGCCATACCGTCTTTGACCCTGCCCTGCGCGACCGTAATGCGACCCTGATCATGTAGGGCGATCGCTTGTAGGTCTGCGTCGCCGAACTTCGCACTCAGCTCGTACGCACGCTTCGCCAACTCCATGGCTTTGGCAAGGTCGTTGTCAGCTTCAAAGGCGATCACGGCTCTCGTACGTGTCAGATGTCCGTTTTCGATCGACTCCGGCTCAGATTCGAGTAGATCCCCAGCCCGTTTCAACCATGCGTGGCCGAGGGCTGTGGCCGAAGTATGGAAGTGGTCCTCGGCGAGAGCGAGCGCCACCATCGCTGCCCTCTTCGGATCCTCGGAGCGCGCGTAACCGGCGAAAGCACGCTCGCGGGCGTTGATGCAGCTTTCCGGATCACCCGACCACCAGGCTGATCGAGCCAGGTCTTCTAACTCAGTAGCGCTGAGCGAGCCAGCCTCATCGGCTGCCTGTAACAGTTCGAAAGCTTCGTCCCAGGCGTTCCGCTCGATTGCGTCTCTGCCCTCTATCACAAGGTCAGCAGCAGACTTTTTCACTTATCCCACCCTGAGCAAACCACAAGAGTGAACCTAGCGAACGGAAGCCGCCGCCATCTGCGTCGAGACACCCGACACCTACCCTCGACGTGTTGTGACCCACGTCCCCGGAGACCGCTTCAGCCCGAACGACATGCCGATCGATCAGAAGCGTCGTCTGAATACCTCGGCCTCACACAAGAACTCTGAGCGACCTCGCTCTACACCGTCAAGAATGATCGCGAATGGGCTCTTGACATCAACAAGATCAGACAAGGAGCCCCAGCACTACGGCTATGGGCGGGTGTCTTGGACGATTCCGGGTCGGCCGTACCCGGTTTCGTCCACCAATGCGGTCGCATTGGCCGCAACCCCCGTTGCTTACTGTGATACTTCCGCTCGGCGTGTTTTGTGACATTGAATCTCCGTCACAACTCGGTCTCTGCGGCAGTAGGCCGGTTGTGGTGAGAGACTTTCCTGGCAGAGTCGAGCTATGACTGCGGATGACGCATTCTTCGTCCAGCTCTATGAGAGCTACTACCGACAGGTGTACGTGTATTGCCGGAGGCGCGCATCTGCTGACCGGGTCGATGATGCAGTCGCCGAGACTTTCCTGGTCGGGTGGAAGAAGATCGACGAGGTCCCTCGATCATCTGACGCGCTGCCCTGGTTGTTCGCGGTGGCTTATCGAGTGCTTGCCCATCAGTGGCGTGGCATGTCGCGGCGTAGACGTTTCGAAGCTCGGTTGGCTTCCCTGGGCGCATCTGGGCCGGATCAACCCGAGGACTTCATCGTTATGAGGCACGAGTCTCGGCAGGTGCTCGATGCGGCGGGTCGGCTCAAATCCACCGACCGCGAGATTCTTCGGTTGTCGCTTTGGGAGGAGTTGTCCCATTCTGACATCGCGGTCGTCCTCGACATCAACTCAGACGCTGTGAGACAACGACTCTCTCGTGCCCTTCAAAACCTGACCAGAGAATTCGATCGTCTCGAAAGTAGACCCACTTACGCCCCCGCTGCTGAGAGAGGAGGTGCGTGGTGACCAACGAACAGCGCGTCAAGACGCTATTCACGGAGGCCAATCCGATTCCTGATGTGGACTCGTTCGCTGTGGATGAGATTGGCGGCACTGCCTACCTCGCAACCCTCGAGCAATGGAGGAGCGAGATGACACAACTCGATACGAGATCAATTGAGAAGAAGAAGCCGCAAAGGGGACGTTTGGTCCTTGTGTTGGGAGCCGCAGCAGCGGCAATCCTGGTCGGTGGGGTGATCGCACTCACCGGAGACCAGACAGGAGACACGTCGGCCTCCGCTGCGCAGCCGGCGACAGTCACAAGCGAAGTGATTCGCGCAAGCGAGGTCCTCCTCGGGCGTACGCCCTCATCCATGGAGGCCACCATTCAGGCAGATGCGCTGCTCACCGTTGACCGCAGCGCATACGACTCCAACCTGCCGGAACGATTTGACATCGTGTTGTACGCCGATGTTTATATGACCTCCAGTCCCGATCTTGTGACCCGGGTAGTCGGATTGCCCGGCGAGACGATCGAGGGACGGGACGGCAGCGTGTATGTGAACGGCCGCCTCCTTGACGAGCCATACCTGAAGAATCCTGACATCCCGCACCCTCCCTTCGGTCCAATCATGCTTGGAGCCGATGAACTGTGGCTCATGGGGCAACTGGAGACAGTCTGTACCGCGGAGCCCTCGCCGTCACACTGCTGCGAGGGAAGATCACAGACATCGCCAATCCTTGAACCCCGATCGGCAGCGTGCAACTGACGAGCAGACTCCTCCTACGTCCGCCCATTCCGAAGGCACTTTGAGTGCTTTCGGAATGGCGGAGGCTCGCTCGCAGCATCGCTTAGTGAACTCAGCCTCTTCGGAACCGCCCTCTTCTCTTCTGCTTCTTTTCGGGTGACGAAGAGGGCACTCGGTTCTGAATGTCCTCGAGTTCCACTGCTCGAGCCTCAGTGGCCAACAAGAGTTCGTCAAAGCGGGCAAGCTGCAGGTCGTCCAGAAAGCTCGAGTCGATTCTGCGAAGGAGACCTTTGGCCAGGGGAATGTCGAGTCCATCAAGGGCCTTCTTGACTGCATCGAGTTTGTCCTGTGTCTTTCCGTTCTGATGGTCGCGCCAGACGCGCGCCGCATGCAGATGCGACTTGGCGCCACGGGTGGCCGTCTCCGGGAGAAGGTCGAGCAGCATCGCCGTATCTGTGTCGGCGTCAATCGCTAGCAGCGCCCTGTAATCGTCGGCCCGGGCATCCCGCATTATCTGGTCGACAAGCTTGCGTGCCCGCTGCTCTGTTCCTTCATTCGCCACGTCATGAAGAATATCGGTGGTTGCCGGGTATGGACATGCATTCAAATCGCAGCGGTTATGGGGCAAGGGGAACTGGCGGTGCCATGCCATACAGGAGGGATCGACCAACAGAGGACCTACCAAGTGACTACCGGGCTCACCTTCATACGGTCCGCCTGAGAGTTCGCCACCCTGAGCAAACGGGCGGGTCATCGGGTCTTCAGGTGCCGTGACGTCCTCAGCGCCCTCTCGGAGAGGTCGAGCCAGAGTTGTGCAGTGCCGGCATGTTCTGCGGCATACCCGGCCCATTTCCCGGCCGACTTTTCGTAGAGGGCGATCTGGTTGGCCAACCGGTCCGAGTGGAAGACGACTTCTCCTGACCAGAGTGACTCGGTCCACCGCGTCCGGCCGGCAACGGGCTCGATGGGTCCGTAAGAGTCCTCGCCATCGACAAAAATCCCCTCCGGTCCCGGTGTGGCCGGAGCCACTTTCGCCTCGTCGGCAAAACCGAGAATGAGGTCGCAGTCCGAGACCGCTACTTCCGCATGCCCGGCGTTGCCATGACCCACGGCGTCGAGCCAGGGCACTGCCCAGTGGACGATGCGGTCCCCAATGAGGAGCCTGCGGGCTTCATATGCCCTCGTGGCGATGTCCGGCGTCCCCTCGTCCCATCCGCGCTCCTCCGCGACGGCGAGCCCGGCAGCGAACAGCGCTAGAGAAGAGAGGTCATTGCCTTCTACGGCGTAGCCCCATTTGCGAGCTCTTCGAGCGATATCAACGGATGGGTCATAGAAGATGACCGTGTCCTTCTCGGTTGGGGGACGGTCGGCCCAGAGCTCGGGGACTTTGACCTGTGTCCAGCGCTTGGCTATCTCGGCCCAGTGGTCCGCTTCGGCACGTGCCCGCTCAGAAGCGGTCGGCGTACCGATAGGCATCCTCGGTGGGTTTCACGGGTCGGTCCAGCCACAGGGGGCGACGGGTCCCGTCGGGACCCGGTCCCGGCTTGGTCATCTCGAGCCACTTCTCGAAGACCTGGGTGCTCTTTGCAGTGTCAACCACAACGTCCCCATACTGGTCTCCTTGTTGAGCCGTGGTCAGGGTCACCCGCTGATGCCAGGCGTGCATTCCCGACACCGGGTCCGGGTGGACCGGGAAGGCCAGGTTCTGATTCACCCCCGGGTCCCGCCACCAGATCCGTGATGAGTCGGGATCATCGGATTCGAAAGGCTCGATTCCCTTCAACTGGCGGAGTCTCCACTTGCCATCACCAAGCTGATCGATGTTGACCAGGGCCGAGCTCCAACGCTCGTTCCCGGACTTGTCCTCCTGACGCCAGCGACCCATGTGATGTGAGGCGGCTACCACACCGGGCCGGATGCCCTCGGTTCGCCAGACACGCATCACGAACCAGCCGATGTCTGTGGTGATCCGCACCATCTCGCCAGTTTCGAATCCGAGAGCGTCTGCGTCGATCGGGTTCACCCAGAGTGGATGCCCATGGCTTATCTCGTACAGGTACTTGGCGTTTCCAGATCGGGTGTGAATCAACGTCGGCAGGCGGAAGATCGGCAACAGGATGCGTTCATTTCCGCCGAGATCCAGGTCACGCCAGTTCACATGCGACTTGAGATAGGTGGGAATGGCCTCCTCGCCCCATCCCCAGTCGTCCATCGTCTCCGAATACCACTCGAGCTTCTTCGATGGTGACTTGAAGCCTGTTTTCAACTCGCCGTCGATGCTGACCCCGTCTCGCGGGTCGGCCGGCGGACGCTCGTGCACGTCGTAAATATCCTTGGCCACCTCGAAGGCCCCATACTTCCGCATGTAACCGAGAGGGGTGAGTCCCTCTTTTTCAGCTGCTTCCGGCAGACCGGGAACACTGTTATCGAACATCCACCCGTAGTACTCGTCGACTGAGACAGGTCGGCTCGGGTCGTTCGGCGACTCGAACCACTCTCTGATCCCGAGTGATCCATCCGGGTCGATGTGCCAGGAGAGATCGAACCAGAACTCGGTTTCCTCCCAGACCTCTCCCGGGTTGGCGTCGTATGTGCGGTTGAAGGTCTTGCCGTCGCGCTCACCAGCGACACGAAGCACCGGCTGGCGGAAACCCAGCCACTGGGCGGCATGAGTCTCATAGGAGTGCGTGTCGTGACGCTCAGCCGCCACACCCATCGGCAATACGTAGTCGGCGTACCAGGCGGTTTCCGACCAGGTGGGGGTGAGGGCGACATGAAGCCCGACCATCTCTTCGTTGGTCAGGACCTCGAGCCAGGAGAAGCCATCGGGGTTGGTCCATATCGGGTTGTAGACCCTGGTGAAGTAGACGTCGAGTTTTCCCCGGCCTTGTTTGAGAAAATGGGGCAACAGGATGCTCATCTCGTGGTGGGCCAGGGGGTACTCGATCGGCCACAGCAGCTCGTTCCACCGGCTGTGGGTTGGCGGCATGTTCCAGTGCTCCGGTTTGAATTTGCCCCAGGCGCTCGGCGAAAGCCCGCCCTTTGTGCCCACCGAGCCGGTGAGCACGTGGAGGAACTGGAGCGTTCGGGCGGCTTGCCAGCCTCCGAGATTCCCCGATCCAGTCGATCGCCAGGTGTGTGAAGCGAACCGGTGGCCTGCATCGGCTATCTCTCGCGCCACCTCCACGATCTGGTCGGCAGAGATACCGCACTCCTCAGCGGCCCACTCCGGTGTGTAGTCGGCGTATGTCTCTTTCAAACCCTCGATGAAGGACTCGTAGGTGCGGTCCTTGTTCGGGAATCGCTTCTCCAGCGACTTCTCCCAATTGACCCAACGCCGAACGAACTCGTGATCGATGGCGTCCCAATCGAGGAGTAGTCGCGCAATTGCCAGGAACAGACCTGCCTCGGTTCCCGGCCACGTCGAAAGCCAATAGTCGGACATCGATGCGGTGTTGGAGAGCCTGGGGTCGATGGCACAAAGCTTGGCCCCTGACCGCTTCGCCTCCATGATCCGCTGTGCGTGCGGGTTGAAATAGTGACCGGATTCGAGATGGGCAGACAGCAAAAGGATAAATCGAGCGTTGGCGAAATCGGGAGATGGCCTGTCGTGTCCCGACCAGATCGCATAACCCAACCTGGCTCCGGATGAACAGATATTCGTGTGGGAGTTATGGCCGTCGACCCCCCAAGCCTTGAGGGTTCGATCCATGAACCCGTCCTCGCCTGGTCTGCCGACGTGGTACATGATCTCGTCGTGGCGGTCCTCGCGGATCGCCTTTCCGATGCGTCCCCCGATGTCGGAGAGTGCTTGTTCCCACGTCACCCGCTCCCACTCACCAGAGCCTCTTTTCCCTTTGCGTCGCATCGGGTACAGGATCCGTTCGGGATCGTTGACTTGGTTGATGGTCGCCGGTCCCTTGGCGCAGTTGCGTCCACGCGACCCGGGATGAGCCGGGTTGCCCTCAAATCGCCGTATCTCACCGCTGTCCTTGTCGACGTAGGCGAGGAGGCCACACGCCGATTCGCAGTTGAAACAGGTGGTCGGCACCAGCCTATAGCGGTTCGCCTTGCGCTCTGGCCAGGCTTTGGCGTCCCATTCGACCCAGTCATCCCAGAGATCCGGAGGTGGATAGCTGGTCAGGTCGCCCCCGGGGACGAGACGTGGGATTTCGCGATCTGTCTTGCCCATCAACTCAAAGGAACACTCTGGCCGGCTTTCACGAACGCGTCGTCGGCGAGGAAGACTCCGGCCATGGCGGCCAGGCTCCCGAATACTATTGGGACCGTCATGCCTGCACTGCTCAGGCCGCCGACTGCGGCCACGATCGGGATGACGACAGCCAGAACCTGGCCGGTCCACCACTGCGACGCGAACTCACCCTTGACCATGTGGTGCATCGCCGCTGCCGCGTTGGTCGTGGTGTGTGAGCTGAACACATCGGTCAGTGACATAAGCCCGACGATGACGGCACCGATGAGCATCACCCAAAGCGACGGTTCGAGTGGGACGTCGACGAACAGCAGGCTGATCAGGGTGGCTCCGGCTCCCACCGTCAGTGCACTGCCGATCATGTGCCACAGGAGCAGCGGGGTCTGCCACAGATCGCGGCCCTCGGCCTGCCCGAACAGGTAGGCGGTGTACCCGGCCACTCCGAGTCCGAGCACAGCAGATGCCCAGATCACCGGTTCGAGAAACCCGATGTCGAAAACACCAAGCAAGAACCAGGCGCCCATCAATGCGGCAAACGCCCCAAGGATCCAGGACCCTCTGACCAGCCATGAAGATGGGTTCCCTTTCGTCAGAAGGTAGAGGAAACGGTCGGGGCGCTTCAGATCCCATACCAAGAACACGCCGGTAAGGAGCAGGAAGAGCCCGGCGATCAGCGGTGCCAGCCAGCTCATCCATATCGATTCGGTGCCCGACCCCATGGCGAGAGCGACTGCCGCGGTGATGGCGATGCCCGCCGAAATCCCTTTGCTCAGGAAATAAGAGCTCACCTTCCACCCCCACGGCATGGGGTGATCGGTGTTGTAGACCACCCGGGGCGGTGCCTCGCTTCGATCCCGGTCGACATGCACCGGTGGCGATGACGAAGCCGCACTCCCGAAGTTACCGATCGGGGTCTCCACTGTTTTTGGGGTCAGATCGACCGAAAGCCAGGAATCGTTGATGTTTCCGGCGTCGCGCCAGACGCCGGAGTCGTCCAACGAACCCGACCGCGCCGGATCCAGACTTGAGGTTTCCGCGCCTTTGTAAAAGACGTTGGGTCCGGTCCCTTGCTCCGGAGCCCGAACCGCAAGTTTCTCAGTCGCCACCATGCGTCCGATCTGAGTGGTTGGGTCGTCGATGTCCC
>QIDW01000441.1 GCA_003230435.1 Acidimicrobiia bacterium
TCGGCGACATCGACCTGACCGAAGGGCCACAAACGATCGGAGCGAGACAGGTCGTCACAACACCGGCCGTCACCGACAGCGAAGCCGAGGCCACCAGCGAACGGCTGAACGGTTTGACGGAAGGTGGCATGGAGGTTCTTGTCGGATTCGCCCACAAGACCTTGACGACGGCCGCGCTGAGGAGGCATTTGCGGGTCCAGGTCAGCGGTGGTCAGTATCAAGTCGAGTTCGACATGACCGGGCTGCAAACCGAGCTGGAGTCAGCATTCGACGAACCGGTTGGCCCCTTCGAGGCTCCGCTGATGGACATCCTCGATGGCGACGTGGTCGTTGTCGGCGCCGGCGATCCCCCTCCAGTTTGCTGTGATCCGTCATCTGTTCGCCGAGCGGCCGAGGGGATCCTGGCCGGCGGGACGGGTCCATGGCGGCTCGAGCCTCGGACGAGCGACAACCCCGAGTGGGTGGCCTGGTCGGACGGCTCGCTGATAGTCGACAAGGTTGGGGAGTTCACCACTCCGCACGCATGCTGTCAGGCCAGAGTGACCAACATCCAATTGATGGCTGACATCGTTCGTGGCATCTACCTCCTTCCCGGCCAATCGGTGTCGCTCAACGAATACGTGGGGGCGCGAACCAGGGAGAAAGGATTCGTAGCCGCCGGTGCGATCCGCTCCGGGCGTATGACAGCCGAGGTTGGCGGGGGTGTATCGCAATTTGCCACAACGATCTTCAACGCCGCATATTTTGCCGGGCTCGACTTCGACACATACCGCAGTCACTCGATCTACTTCTCACGCTATCCGTATGGAAGGGAGGCCACGATCTCGAACCCGTCACCAGACCTCAGCCTCAACAACACCTCCGACTACCCGGTCCTGATCTGGACGTCGTATTCCGACACGTCGATCACAGTCACGATGTATTCCACCAAGAACATCGATGTCGTAGAGCTCGGCCAACGAGTCTCACGTCGCAACAAGTGCACCCATGTGGAGACCGATCGTCAGCGGACTTACCTGGATGGGACTGTTGTGATCGACACATTCGAGGCCAACTACCGCCCGGGGAATGGCATCGACTGCAACGGAAACCAGATTCCGACGGGTACCTGACAGGGAGGGAATGGGGTTCACACCCGGCCCGTTCCGCAAAACATGCAAGACCGAATCACCGCCGTATTCGAGGGTGGCGGCGTGAGGGGCATAGCCCTAGCGGGAGCCGCTGCTGCCGCCTTGGACGAGGGTTACAGATTTGAACAGACGGTCGGGACCTCGGCAGGTGCGATTGTTGCGTCGCTGGTGGCGGCCGGGTTTGGCCCCCGGGAGCTACGCGAGGCGGTGACCGAGATAGATTGGCCCGGTCTCACAGGAAAGAGCTCGATTCGCAAGAACATCTCGATGATGTTTCGCCTTGGCTTCCACTCCGGGTCCAAGCTCGAAGCAATCCTTCGCCGACTTCTCGGGTCAAAGGGTGTCAGGAGTTTTGGTGATCTTCCCAACGGATCACTCATGGTTGTTGCCACGGATCTGAACCATGGCCGCGGAATCGTCCTGCCAAACGACCTGCCCGGCCTGGGTCACGATCCCAGGGCCTTTTCGGTTGCTCGGGCCGTGCTCATGTCCTCATCGGTCCCATTTGTCTTTGAACCTGTGCGACTGACGGATCGGGTCAGCGGAGAGGAGCTCCTGATGGCGGACGGGGCAATGACCGCGCGGTTTCCGGCCCAACTGGTTCCTAGAAACCCATCATCAATTGGATTCAGGCTGCGGCCCCCTCCAGATCACCATCCCCACCACGAGATCAAAGGACCGGTTTCACTCGCAACGGCGGTAATCGGCGCAGGGATCTCGGCCCGAGAGGACCTTCCACCCATGTGCGGTCCCCTAGATCGGGTCGTTGAAGTCGTGGTCGACCACGACTCACTCGACTTCGACGTTTCCCCGAGTCTCGCCGCCGAGTTGTTTGACATCGGTCACGCGTCTGCGCTGAAACAGCTCAGCCACGGCCTCCCGCCAGTTGTCGAGCGTACGGGCTCCGCGCCAGCCTGACCATGGCCAACACGCCAAGCGCCGGACCGATGGCCAGCATCGGGAAGGCCCACCTCCAACTCACGCTGTCGGCAATGGCCGGCACCCAGCGAATCGTGACGAGTGTTAGAAGAAAGCCGACCGCCGTCTGAAGTGTAAGTGCGGTCCCTCTCACACCGTCCTCGGCGGTCTCGGTGACCATGGTGGAGAACTGGGCGGAGTCGGCCACAACCGTAAGGCCCCATACCAACATGACCGGCACGACCACCCACGGGGCCGCGCCAAACACGACTGGCGTCAATATTGCGCATGTGCCCGACACCACCATCGCCCCCCCGGCGACCCGGGTTCGACCCAGTCGATCTGCCAGGGACCCGGCCCACCACGAACCGAGGCCGCCAATTCCGATCACGGCGAAGGTGATCAGTGGGATTGAGCCGTAGCTCCTTCCGAAGGAAGTCGCCGAAGCTGCAAGGAAGGCCGCAGTCCATGTCCACATCGCGTACAGCTCCCACATGTGACCGAGATACCCGTACGTGGACAGCCGCACTCCCTTGTTGCGCACCACTACGCCCAGTTGGCGCCACTGGAACTTCTGTGCCGCCACCTCATAGGGGCCGTCCCCAACGCGAGTCATCATCGCGGCAGCGACGAACGTGAAAACTGATGCAGCTATCACAACTCCCTGCCACTCGAGGCCGAGTCCTTTCACAAGATGAGGAGAAGCCGAACCTAGGGTCAGCGCACCAACGAGCACACCCAAGGCCATGCCGCGCCCGGACTTGAACCAACCGGCCATCACTTTGAGTCCTGCCGGATAGACACCGGCCAGAAAGACACCCGTCAAGAAACGGAGGCCCAACGTGGTCATGACTGTCGACTCGCTCATGAACAGCAAGCCGAGGTTGGCCACTGCGCCGCCCACAGCGCTGACGACGAAGAGTCGGCGGCTCGGAATCACGTCGGCAATGTTGAAGATGGCGGAGAACACGGCACCAACGACAAAACCCAACTGGACAGCGAGAGTCAGACCGGCCTCCTGGCCCGTGTCGAGACTCCACAAGTCCCGAAGCTGTGGGGCTACGGCAGAGGCAGAGAACCAGAGGCTGAGAGCGAAGAGTTGGCCCACCGCGATGGTGGCCAATGCACGCCGTTGTGAAGAGGAGGTGTGTGACGCAAACTCGGTCACAAACCGATCACCGATAGCGCACCGGGCACGAACGCGCCTGATTCAATGACCGGATTGTCTCCAAAGCCGAGCGCCTGAAAGATCACAACACCTATCGCGAAGAGGATGGCGGCAATGATCATGCCTATGAGCCAGGCCGGCATCTGTCGTTTGTGGTTGGCCGTCTCAGGGTCCATTGTCGCTCAAGCTAGCGCTGTATCCGCCAGGACGAAACAAAGTCATCCTTCCCATAGCTTTGCATCGGGCCAGAAGGTTTTGGTGTTTCTCTCGAAGGCCGTGAAGCCGGGCAACACATCGAGGAACTCACCATCGAGCGGGCCGGAGAGCGCCCTTCCATTTGATGGATCCCAAACGGTTCCTGTCTCGAGATCGACCAGTTGGTCACCGGATACAGAGAGAGTGAGAATCTGATCATTTATCCGACGATGAAAAACCTTCCAACGGTCTGGAGTAGTCGGGTCGAGAACCACCGATATTGGAACACCGGCGATTACATCATTGGCGGGCCCTTGCTCGGCCAGAGCCGAGACCGGATAGACACCGGCCTCTTCGCCGAAGTCAGCCACGATCGCCATCGACTCGAGCCTGAATCCTGACCCTTGCGCCGGAGCGTCGAGAGCAACGGTCGAGGGATAGTCCTCCTTCCAGGTGCCCCAAGATGTGAGCTGTGCTGCCATCAACTCGAGCCGGTCACCGGTACGTGGTCCCATCACGGCTTCACCCAGCGGCTGGCTCCAGACGCTTCCGGTCTCGTGATCCCACCATGTCATCGCGTTCCCCATCAGGGCCCCCTGGTTACCCAGCACGAGCACTTGACCGTTCAGTTCTCGGCGATGGACCATCGCCGTCGCACAGATTGGTCACCAACTGACGAGAATCGGCGTGTCGCCGATCCAATCGATGACCATCTCCCGTCTATTGAGGAAACTGACCGGATACGCCTTGGCCTCACCGTCTAGCTCGATCCCGATAACGAGAAGCTCGTCCCGCCAGTCCGTTTCGGGCGCGGTTTTGAATGTCGGGTTGTAGATCGGGAGGATTGCGTCCCGGGGCAGCAGTTGCCGAAAGTCATTCGGAACCGGCTCACCGGCAGCAACCGGGTCATAGACACCCTCGGGGACCTCGACCGGACCGGAGTCGACCTGGAGTTTGTTTGCGGGTGATCCCACCAACCAGAAGGCGGTGACGGCAAACACGGCGATGCCTACTAGCCCGTAAGCGAACTTCACGTCTTACGAAACACCGACGCCCGGCCGGCTGTTCCGACCAGTCGGATGTTGGTCAGTTGGCTATGGACGCGAGAAAGTCCCGACCCACGAGCCTGGCTGGGACGGGACTCTCGTTTGTCGACGGGCTGGAATCTGTTCCTAGCTCTCGATCTCTGCGGTCGACTTCGCCGTGATAGCGATCTTGCGGGCCTTGGAGTCCTCATTCACCGGGATCGCCAGTGTCAAGACCCCGTTTTCGTAGGAGGCTTCGATGCCATCGCCGTCGAGTCCATCGCCTAGGAAGAAACGACGAACGAACGTGCCGGTAGGACGACCACGAACGATGTCGGTACGATCCTCGTCGGCCAACTCCCGACGCTCAACGGTCACGGTGAGATGCTTCTTCTCGACCTCGATGTCGACGTTCTCCAACTCGACCCCGGGGGCGTCGACTTCGAGATAGAAGGTGTCATCGACCCGGTAGGCGTCGGCAGCCAGGAAGTATCGACGCGTCGTGGGCCGACTATGGGCCTCAAAAAACGGATCAAAACGGTAAATCATCTTGCAGTTCTCCTTTTGGGTGTTTCGGTATGTCATTTCAGCAGGGATTATGCATCATGAAATCTGATACGTCAAATGGCAAATTTACTTAGGCCCTGATGCAGACTTCGAATACCATCTACGCTTTGCCTTAGATGGCAAAACAGGTTCGAGCCACGATCGGTTGGCGGGAATGGGTGCAGATGCCCGAGTTCGGCGTCACCGAGATCAAGGCCAAAGTCGATACCGGTGCAGACAACTCGTCTCTGCACGCTTTCAACATCGAGCGCTTCGATCGAGATGGCGTTCCCTTCGTGAAGTTCGAGATTCACCCACGACAAAGAAAACGCAAGCCGACGATTGTCTGTGAGGCTGAGGTCGTGAAAGAACGACGAGTGCGCAATCCGGGGGGAAGGACCCAGGTACGTCCCGTCATTCGCACTCGACTCAACGTGGCAGGCAGGGAATTTGAGACCCTTATCAATCTCACGACCCGCGATGAGATGACCTTTCGCATGTTGCTGGGGCGAAGGAGTATCAGAAACGAGTTCGTTGTCGACCCTGGGCGTAGTTATCTCGGCGGACGACCTGCCAGATTGGAGCAGACGTGAAGATCGCCATCCTCTCTCGAAGCTCCGGGCTCTACTCCACCGCTCGCCTGAAACAAGCAGCGCTGAGTCGGGGACATGAGGTGGCCGTGGTCGACTACCTCCGCTGCTACATGGATATCACCGCCCGACGACCCAGGGTCTTGTTTCGGGGTGATGAGGTCACTCCAGACGCCCTCATCCCCCGAGTCGGAGCCACCTACACCTTCTACGGGGCAGCCGTCGTTCGCCAGTTCGAAATGGCAGACGTCTTCACGGTGAGTAGTTCCGATGGAATCAGCCGATCCAGGGACAAGCTGCGCTCGATGCAGATCCTTTCCAGGGCCGGGGTCGGCCTCCCAACAACGAGCTTTGCCCATGACAGCCAGGACATCACCGGGATACTCGACGTGGTCGGCGGCCCTCCGGTCGTGGTCAAGTTGCTCGAGGGCACACAGGGGGTGGGTGTCGTGTTGGCCGAAACAAGGCAGGCTGCGGAGTCAGTCATCAGTGCCTTCCGCCAACTGGACGCCAACTTCCTTGTCCAGCAGTACATCGCCGAGGCCGAGGGTGCCGACCTCAGGGCACTGGTAGTGGGCGGCGAGGTAGTGGCTTCGATGAAACGCCAGAGCCCACCCGGCGACTTTCGTTCCAACCTCCATCGGGGCGGTACGGCCGAGGCGGTCACGCTCTCGGCAAACGAGAGGGCCACCGCACTGAGAGCTGCCAACGCCATGGGCCTCGATGTTGCCGGAGTGGACCTCATTCAGTCCGACGACGGACCGATGGTGCTCGAGGTGAACTCCTCCCCGGGCCTGGAAGGAATCGAGGGCGCCAGCAATGTCGACATCGCTGAGATCATCATCGAACTCATAGAGGACAACGTCGGTGCCTGACAACAAACGAAACGAAGACATCACAATCGGTGCCGTTACGGTCAGACCTGGCCGCCGGGGCCGGATCGAGCTTCCCTTTGCCAAGGTTGCCACCGGATCAGACGAGACCCTCCCGGTGGCCGTCATCAACGGCCGTGCGTCGGGTCCGCACGTATGGCTCTCGGCAGCGATCCATGGGGATGAGCTGAACGGGATCGAGATCGTCAGAAGAGTGATGCGCCAGCTGGACGCCAAGAACCTCCGTGGTGCCGTCATCGCGGTACCAATCGTCAACCCGCTCGGATTCATGATCGAGTCCCGATACCTGCCCGACCGCCGCGATCTGAATAGGACCTTCCCGGGATCGCGCCGTGGTTCGACTGCATCGCGTTTGGCGTATCTGTTCATGGAGCAAATCGTGGCTCACAGCTCGGTGGGCATAGACCTGCACACAGCCAGCAACCATCGGATCAACATCCCCCAGATCCGCGCCAACATCGACGACGCTGCCACCCTGAAACTTGCCCGGGCCTTCGGGGCCCCATTCACGATTCATGCCAAGGTGCGCGACGGATCCTTGCGCCAAGCCGCGACAGAGTTGGGAGCCACTGTCCTGGTTTACGAGGCCGGCCAGGCTCACCGGTTCGACCCCGAGGCCATAGAGACCGGAACGGCTGGTGTCTTGCGCACATTGAGGTCGATGGGAATGCTTGATGCTCGTTTACCGCGGGCCAAACCGACCAGACTCATCCGACGCACACGCTGGGTCAGGGCACGTCGCGGCGGTCTTGCCGAAATCGAGGTAAAGCTCGGTCAGCATGTCGAGAAGGGCGAGCATGTAGCCGCTATCTCCGATGCCTTCGGGTCCAGGCCCACACAGATCAAGGCCACAGAAACGGGATGGATCATCGCTCAGTCACAAAATCCGCTTGTGAACTCGGGAGACGCCCTCGCTCACATCGCTCGGGAAACAGGGCCGGACAAGGATGAGCCGGCCGAAAGAAGGCGCTAGACCGCTAACTCGCCTTTCTGATCTCCTCCAGCCAGCGCCGCCGAATGGTTCTGCGTTCCTTGGGCGTGCTCCCGCCCCAGATTCCTTCGGTCTGATTGGACTCGAGAGCCCAACTGAGGCATTGGTCGGACACAGGGCAGGTTGCACATACGGCCTTGGCCTTGGCGACTCCTAGAAGGTCTTCCCGATTGGGGAAGAACGAAACCTGGTAGGTCACGTCGATACACGCCGCCGCTTCTCTCCATGGGGTAACTGTCAGGTCGATCACTTGCAACCAATCATGAATGAGATCAGGTAAACGCAGTATCAAGATGTTTCGTTCCCACTCGTTTCTCCATGCCAGCTCCACAGGGGTGGAAGGGTTGCGCGAGTATCAATGTGATGAAAGAGCCGTACTACAGAATGGACCTGGCGCGGATTCATCACGAGGCGTTTGGCGATTACGCCGACTCGGTGGCGCCCGGGGTTGTGTCGTTGTTGGGAGCACCGTGCAATGTGGTAGAGCTGGGGTGCGGGGGCGGGGCGCTGACTAGACACCTGGTGGCAGCGGGGCATCGGGTGATTGCCACTGACGCGTCTCCCGCGATGCTCGACATAACACGACAGACCGCGCCCGAAGCGGAGATTCGCGCTCTGGAGCTGCCCAACGATCCGATCCCGAACACCGACGCCGTAGTGGCCGTTGGCACCGTCTTCAACTACCTGGCATCCAAAACGGACGTTGAGCGGAGTTTGGTTGCGGCAGCAAGAGCCGGCGATCTACTAGTCACTGACATACTGGACCTGAGTTACGGCGACACGCGCCCTGAACCAGTCGACTACTTCCATGAGGGTCATGGGTGGAAGTTGTGGACCCTGAACACGCTGGAGGCCCCGGATCGGGTGGTCCGGGAGATGACGATCGAAACTCGCGCCGGAGTCACGCACGAGAGACATGTCAACCTTCTCGTCGATGTTGAAGAGATCGCGAGTCGGGTCGGCGCCAAGGTCAGAGGATCATTCGGAGATGAGGTTTTGCCATCCGGTTTTCGCGTGCTGCTGGCTTCTCACTGAGAAGCCCCGACGTGGTGGTGCAAGTCCTCAGCTTTGTGGGTTCTTGAACTCAGCGCCGGCTTCCAAGCGTCCCAACTCGGCGCGAGCCACTGAACGACGATGCACCTCGTCCGGGCCATCGGCAATCTGCAGCCAGCGCCCCAACGAATAAAAGGCTGCCAGTGGGAAATCCTCGGTGAATCCTGCCGCACCGAACAACTGCATCGCCCTGTCGGCCACTGAGGTCAACAATTCGGGAGCCACCACCTTGATTGCAGCGATCTCAATTCGCGCGGCCTTGACCCCGAGGTTGTCGATCATCCAGGCGGTCTTCAGCACTAGAAGCCTGGTTTGCTCGATGTTGATTCTCGCGTCTGCGATCCACTCACGAACCACTCCC
>QIDW01000257.1 GCA_003230435.1 Acidimicrobiia bacterium
TTCCATGGATACGACGGCGAGCTGGACCAGGTGTTCAGTCGCGGCCAGATGATCAGCGGCGCCGCAATGCTGTTGGGTACCGTCGGCGGTGGTCTGACAGGTCAGATTGATCTCGCCATCCCGTTTCTGGTGCGATCGGGCCTCCTGTTGTTGCTGCTGGTGTTGGCCTTCTTCGGGATGCACGACCTGGGTTTCGAGCCACGTCATGTCCCGTTGAGAGAGATCCCCGCAGAGGCCGCAAAGATCGGCCGTGCCGGGATTCGATTCGGCTGGGGTCATCGCTCGCTGCGTCTGCTGATGCTCGCAACCGCGGTTCAGATGGGTGTCTTCGCCTGGGCTTGGTATGCCTGGCAGCCATATTTCCTCGAGTTGCTTGGTCGGGACCTTGTGTGGGTGGCGGGAGTTGTGGCGGCCCTACTTGCTATTGCGATGATGCTTGGCAACTGGATAGTCGGGATAGTCACCCGGTGGTGTGGGCGTCGGACAACGCTGTTCCTTTGGGCCGGTGGTGTTCTCTCCCTCACATTGATCGGCGTCGGTCTCGTCGATTCCTTCGTTCCGGCGGTGACGCTGCTGTTCTTGAGTGGTGTTGCTCTTGGTGCTCAGATGCCGGTTCGCCAGGCCTTCGTTCACAATGTCGCGCCGTCTGAGCAACGCGCAACGGTTGTGTCGTTCGACTCGATGATCTCGGGCGGCGGCAGCGTCGTGGGCCAAACCGGTCTTGGTGCCCTTTCGGATCGACAAGGGTTCTCCGCCGGGTACGTGGTCGGCGGTCTGGTGACACTTCTGGCCATGCCGTTGCTCGGATTGCTTCGCCGCCGCCGAGACGATTCCGACTTTTTCGAGGGCTCCAGGCCGGAGTTCGCTTGTGCCGCTCCAGGTTTGCCGGCCGTCTCCGGTGTGGATGGTCGTGTGACCGTGGATAACACTTGACCCACGTCCGAACGCGGGCCGCCTGATTCCCGACGTGGGCGGGTACTCTCGGAATCGATCAGGTACGAGAGGAGGTGAGGATGAAGAGAAACTACTCCCGTCTCGAACGGCCACTCGTCAGAGAGAACGGTGTGCTCCGGCCTGCCGGCTTTGAGGAAGCAATTGAAAAGGTTGCAGTCGGTATGAGCCCATACCGGGGCGACTCGTTTGGCATGTTCAGTTGCTCCAAAGCGACCAACGAGACGAACTACATCGCTCAGAAGTTTGCCCGGCTCGTCATGGGCAGCAACAACATCGATAGCTGCAACCGCACTTGACACGCTCCTTCCGTCGTCGGTCTGGCGGCAGTGTTCGGAGCAGGTGGGGGCACAAGCTCCTATCGGGAGATCGAGGAAACCGATCTCATCATCATGTGGGGGTGGGGCTCCAACGCGCGTGAGGCGCACCCCATCTTCTTTCATCACGTCCTCAAGGGCGTGCACAACGGTGCCCGCATGTTTGCCGTCGACCCCCGGCGCACCTCTTCGGCGGCTTGGGCCGACGTCTG
The DNA here is from genome assembly GCA_003230435.1 of Acidimicrobiia bacterium. Taxonomy (GTDB): domain Bacteria; phylum Actinomycetota; class Acidimicrobiia; order Spongiisociales; family ZC4RG35; genus SZUA-217. The sequence continues at coordinate 1,481 of QIDW01000257.1, forward strand.
GTTGGGCATCGACGTCGGTTCCGACATCGCCCTGGCGAACGCCGTGGGCAGGGAAATCATCCACCACGGCCTGCAGAACCAGGAGTTCATCGACGAGGCCACCGAGGGGTTCGAGGAATACGCCGCCGGTGTCGAGAAGTACACCCTCGAAAAGGCCGAAGAGATCACCGGTGTCCCGGCCGAGGCCATCAGGCAACTCGCCCACGAGTACGCCAACGCCGACACGGCACAGCTTTGTTGGACGCTTGGGATCACCGAGCATCACAACGCCACCGACAATGTCCTAGCCCTGATCAACCTCTCGCTGCTCACCGGTCACGTCGGTCGGTATGGCTCGGGGTTGGTTCCGGTGAGGGGGCAGAACAACGTGCAGGGTGGTGGCGACATGGGCGCCCTTCCCAACAAACTCCCCGGTTTTCAGGACGTCGAAGACTCCGAGAAGAGGGCGAGATTCGAAGCTGTGTGGGGCGCCGAGGTCCCATCGAAAGCGGGCAAGCACATCAGCCTGATGCATGAGGCGATGGACGATGGGGACCTCACTGCTCTCTACATCATCGGTGAGAACCCCCTCCAGTCTGAGGCAGACAGCACCGAGATGCTGCGGCGGCTCACCAACCTCGACTTCCTCGTTGTCCAGGACATCTTCCTGACCGCAACGGCGGAACTGGCCGACGTGGTCCTCCCCGCCGCCGGTTGGGGCGAAACGGAAGGAACCTTCACGTCGAGCGAGCGCAGGGTGCAACGGGTTCGTCGGGCTGTGGATCCACCCGGCGAGGCTCACGACGACATCGCCATTCTCTCGGCGGTGGCACGTGCGATGGGATATCCCTGGGTCACACCCACCGCTGAGGAAGCCTGGGACGAGATGCGTCAACTCTCACCACTTCACGGAGGGATGACCTATGCGCGGCTGGAGGAATCGGGTGGGCTTCAGTGGCCTTGCCCCGACGAAGACCATCCGGGCTCGCTTTTTCTTCACGGACGTCTCTGGGAGAGACCCATCGCCAGTCGCCGAGCACCGTTCCACGCCGTCGAGGACGACCCGCCGGTGGACACCCTGACCGAGGAATACCCGATTCGTCTTACGACGGGGCGACGTCTCGACTCCTTCAACACAGGGGTGCAGAGCGGTCGTTATTCCTCACCCCGGCGTATCCCTGGAGTACTCGACCTATCACCGGAGGATGGAGCGTCTATCGGTGTCTTCGAGGGCGATCGAGTAACTGTCACCTCCCGCCGGGGGAGCCTTGAAGCTCCTGTTCGTTTCGACCGCTCTCTCCGTCCGGGTCTGGCGTTCATGTCGGTCCACTTCCCGGACGACGTTGATGTCAACGTCCTTACCCTCGACGCCTGGGATCCGAAATCGGGGACTGCATCAGGGTCGAGCCTCTGGTTTCTGCCTGATGGACCTCCGCGCTCTCCTCGATCGTCCCACCGACGCGGAGCGGTTGGCTGTTGACGACCTGCTCGGCCCGAGCGAAGAATTCAACGGTCGGGTCGCCTACGGAGGTCACGAAGCCCGAGCCCGCAGACAGTTGCTGCTCCCGGCCCTTCATGCCTGCCAGGACGCCGTCGGGTCGATTAGCCGGGGTGCCCTCGGCTACATCTCGGAGCGGCTCACCGTTCCACCCGCCGAGCTCTACGGCGTTGCCACCTTCTACTCCCTGTTCAACACCGACGAAGCGCGGGGGACAACTGTCCATGTCTGTGATGACATTGTCTGCTCTCAATATGGGGCGAAGGGTCTGCTTCAGACATTGGAGGGATCTGAACTTTCCTGGGAGGCAAGCCCCTGTCTTGGTCAGTGTGAGCGTGCTCCGGCGGTGATGTTTCACAGTCCCGGCGAGGGTTATGGGAACGCCGCCCCGGTTGACTCCGACACGGTTGGCAATGTGGTGTTCGATGAGCTTCCGCACGGTGTGGTTCACCAAGATCAATCTCAGTTGCGCCTACTGAGACGGATCGGCCGCATCGATCCGACCAGTCTCGAGGCCTATCGGGGGTCCGGGGGTTATCAGACCTTGACCCGGGCGATCGAGCTCGGTCCCGATGGCGTGATCTCAGCGCTGGACGAATCTGGTCTGAAGGGCAGGGGTGGCGCAGCGTTTCCCATTGGCATCAAGTGGCGGGGCGTGGCAGATGCACCAGGACCGGACAAGTACGTGATTGCCAACGGTGATGAGTCCGAGCCAGGCACCTTCAAAGACCGTCTTCTGATGGAGGGCGACCCGTTTGCCGTCATTGAGGCGATGACGATCTACGGCTTCGCCACCGGCTCAACCAAGGGATACATCTATGTGCGCGGCGAGTATCCAACTGCCGAGAAGCGTCTTCGGGACGCCATCGTCATGGCATCCGAGGCCGGCCTGCTTGGCACACGAGTAGCCAACGCCGGGTTCGACTTCGATCTCGAAGTCAGACGGGGGGCAGGCGCCTACATCTGTGGTGAGGAGACGGCTCTGTTCGCCTCGATAGAGGGTTACCGTGGGGAACCCAGGCAGAAACCGCCGTTTCCCACCCAGCATGGTGTGTTTGGCAGACCCACCGGGATCAACAACATCGAGACTTTGCTGGCCGCGCTCGAGGTCATCGAGGGTGGGGCCGGCGAGTTCGCTCGGGTTGGGACCGAACAGTCCACGGGTCCCAAGCTGTTCTGCGTTTCTGGTGCGGTCGAGAAACCGGGTGTGTTTGAGGTTCCGTTCGGCACGACGTTGGGAGAAATACTGGCTCTGGCGGGTGGTGTTCGGGGCGGCCGCGGGTTGGGCGCCGTTCTTCTCGGAGGCGCGGCCGGGGTGTTCGTCGACTTCTCCTTCCTGGACATGCCGCTGACGTTCGAGGACACCCGGGAAGCCGGTGCGACTCTGGGATCGGGAGCGGTGATTGTCTTCGATGAGAACTGCGATTTTGGCCCTGTGTTGAGACGCATCGCCCGTTTCTTCGAGGAGGAGTCATGCGGCCAATGCGTGCCGTGCCGAATCGGGACCGTTCGTCAGTCCGAAGCGCTGGCCCGACTCAACGACGGCGAGACTCTCGGGACCGTTGCCGATGAGTTGGAGCGTCTTGACGACCTGGCAAGGGTGATGACCGACGCTTCGATCTGTGGCCTGGGTCAGACGGCGGCATCAGCGATTCAGTCGGCGATTCGTCTCCAGCTTCGAGGAGCACCGGCATGACCATGACGGAGCGCGAGATATCGACGATCACCGCTCAGGTGAACGGCGAAGTGGTGGAGGTCCCCGATGGGTCGACCATTCTCGACGCGTGTCGTCAGGCAGGGTTGGACCTTCCAACTCTGTGTTATGGACCCACGATGACGGCGGCTAACGCCTGTCGGGTCTGCGTGGTCGAACTAGAAGGTTCCCGAACTCTGGTCCCCTCTTGCTCCCGAAAGCTGGAGGAGGGGATGGATATCAGAACCGGGACGGAGCGGGCCGAGCACAGCCGTCGTCTTGTCATGGAGTTGCTGGGCTCCGCAAGCGAGCTCGACCGGTCAGGCGATCAACTCGATTCTTGGATTGAGGATGCGGGGGCCGAGCCGAGCCGGTTTGGCCCGAAGGCCGCGACTGTCGCCGCACAACCCAAAATCGAAGATGACCTCTACGTTCGAGACTATGGCCGTTGCATCCTTTGTTACCGCTGTGTGGACGCCTGTGGTGTAGAGCACCAGAACACATTTGCCATAACAGTCGCAGGACGGGGTTTCGAGGCCCACATCTCAACGGAGTTCGATGTCGCCCTACCCGATTCGGCATGTGTCTACTGCGGAAACTGCATTGCCGTGTGCCCGACTGGTGCCCTCGTGGGCAAAGTGGAGTTCGACATGCGCGAAGACGACACCTGGGATGAGTCACGACAGGGTGTGACCAGGACGGTGTGCGCCTATTGCGGTGTCGGCTGCAATCTCGACCTACATACTCAGGACGGAAAGATCGTCAACGTCACGTCGCCCCACGATCACGACGTGACTCTTGGGAATCTGTGCATCAAGGGCCGATTTGGATGGAGCTACGTCAGCAGCGCCGGTGATGTCTGACGAAGTCACGACCCGCAGGGTTGTCCGATTCCGCGGTGATGCGGTCGAGGTCGAGGACAAGCTGGTCGTCGAAGAGCCCATCGAAATACAGCTAGAAGGAGTGCCTCTGGCGGTGGTCATGCGTACCCCGGGCGATGATGCCGACCTGGTTCTCGGTTTTGCCATCACCGAGGGGATTGTCCCGGGACCTGAGGCGGTGTCCGGCGTGCGATCACTCGGCGAAGGACGCTGGAGCCTCGACCTGGCGGAGGGGTTCTCGGTCGACCCTGACCGGTTCAAGCGCAACTTCTATGCGACATCGTCATGCGGTGTCTGTGGGAAGGCTTCGATAGACGCGATCAGAGTCGCGGGCTCTCGGCCCCCTCCCGGCCCTGTGGTCGATGCCGAAACGATCCTCACTCTGCCGCCGCTTCTTCTGGAGCGTCAGACTGCGTTTCACTCCACCGGCGGCCTTCATGCGGCGGGTGCTTTTGAATCCTCAGGTGTGATCGTGGCTGTGCGCGAGGACGTGGGCCGTCACAACGCGGTCGACAAAGTGGTCGGCCATCTTGCCCGACAGGAGTGGCCTCTCCCGTCGTTGGGTCTGATCGTGTCAGGACGTGTTTCGTTTGAGATCGTGCAGAAAGCGGCCGTGGCCGGCGTCTCGCTGATATGTGGTGTTTCGGCAGCTTCCAGTCTTGCGGTGGAGTTGGGCGAGGAGTTCGGGATGACGGTGGTCGGGTTTCTCCGCGACGGAGGGTTCACGGTGTATAACGATGAGGGGCGGATCAAGGGTTTGGGCCGCGAATAGGAGCCCGCCGTCGCCTCATCGGACTCAGAACAATCCGACGACGTTGCCTTCCTTGTCGATGTCCACCTGCATGAATGCCGGGGTGGCACCCAGTCCCGGCATAGTGCGCATCTCTCCGAGTAGTGGGTAGATGTACCCGGCTCCCACCGATGCTCTTACCTCACGTACTGGCACCGTGAACCCTTTGGGTGCCCCCTTGAGCGCCGGGTCGTGGCTGATGGATAGATGTGTCTTCGCCATGCAGATTGGTAGGTACCCAAATCCAGACCTCTCAAACTCGGCGATTTGCTTGTTGGCAGTTGACGAGTACTCGACGCCATCGGCCCCATAGACCTCCTTGGCGATGGTCTCGATCTTCTCCTTGATGGACCGATCGAGTGGGTATAAGTAGGCGAACTGGCTGGGTTCGTCGCAAGCTCGCGCCACCTCCTCCGCCAGCTGACGCGCTCCGTTCCCGCCCTTGGCGTGGTGATCAGTGATCACGGCGGCGACTGCTCCGGCCGCCAGCGCCATTTCGGCGATCAGGTCGTGCTCGCGACGGCTGTCGGTCGGGAAGGCATTTATTGCTACGACGACCGGTACCCCGAACCTCTTTGCCGTGGTGATGTGAGCTTGCAGGTTGGGCATACCCGCACGAAGCAACGGCAGGTTCTCTTCGGTGTAGGCCAAGTCCAGTGGTTTCCCGGCGACGACATTGGGCCCGCCACCATGGGTCTTCAGCGCTCTGACTGTGGCCACCATGACGACACAGTCGGGTTTCAGACCCGAGACCCGACACTTGATGTCGAAGAACTTCTCCATGCCCATGTCGGCGCCGAATCCCGATTCGGTTACGACATAGTCACCGAGATGCAGGGCCATACGATCGGCGAGGATCGAGGAGTTCCCATGGGCGATGTTGGCAAAGGGACCGGCATGAACGAAGGTCGCCTGTCCTTCGAGTGTTTGCATCAGAGTCGGGTGAAGCGTGTCTTTCATCAGAACCGCCACCGCCCCGGCCACCTGCAGGTCTTCGAGAGTTATCGGGTTTCCGTTCTTGGCATAGCCGATCACAACACGTCCGCAGCGGTCGCGCAGGTTTCTGAGAGCGGACGCATAGTTGTCACCATCGACAAGGGCCAGGATGGCCATGAGCTCGCTGGCGACGGCAATGTCGAACCCCGTCTCGCGCGCCCTTCCATCGAGACGACCGCCCAGTCCCACAATGACGTTGCGCAGAGCACGATCGTTGACGTCGAGGACCCGGCGCCAAGAGGTCCGAAACACGTCGATGTTGAGTCTCTCCAGACGGAGCGTTTCCAGCTGTTCGTCGGTGAGCCGCCGTTCGTGATACCACCGCGCATCGATTGCCGCTGCCACCAGGTTGTGTGCTGCCGTGATGGCGTGGATGTCACCGGTGAGATGGAGATTGAACTCGTCCATCGGCACCACCTGGCTGTAACCGCCGCCGGCGGCACCACCCTTGATCCCGAAGGTGGGACCCATGCTGGGCTGCCGAATGCAGGCGATAGCTTTGTGGCCCAGTATTCCTAATCCCTGAACAAGCCCGATGGTGGTGGTGGTCTTGCCTTCACCCAGAGGAGTGGGGGTGATCGCCGTGACGTCCACGTACTTACCGCGGGGGTTGGATGCGATTCTCTTCAGGGCGTCGAGATGGATCTTCGCCTTGGTGTTCCCGTAGGGAATGACCTCACTCTCCTCGAGACCCAGTTGCTCGGCGATTTCTGTGATTGGTTTCAGCTTTGCCGCGTAGGCGATCTCGAGGTCGCTGGGGAAGGACGGGTTGGGACTCAAAGATCTTCTCCTCATTGACGTGAAATGCCACGTTAGGTTCCCATGCGGAGGTGTCGGAGGGAAGACACGGCCACCGGTCGACATCGTGTCGGATCGAATCCGACTTGGTGTCGGGGCGCGGCCTGGTTTCACTCCCCGCCCATGCTGTGCCGGAACGTGGTTTGTCGACCAATCTGATCCACTACTTGCCGATTGTGACCACTTTGGTTGCCATCGCATTTTTCCGTGTGTTGTGGCTGCACTGGCGACATGACCCTTCGGCCCGGTACGTCATGTGGTGGATGATCGGAGTCGGTCTATATGGTTTGGGCACCCTCACCGAAGCGGTGACAACCGTCTTCGGCTGGAGCGAACCGGTCTTTCGCACCTGGTACATCGCCGGCGCCTTGCTGGGCGGCGCTCCTCTGGCTCAAGGCACCGTGTACCTGTTGCTCCCAAAACGGACGGCCGACCGCCTCGCCGTGGCTCTCGTCACATACATCGCCATCGCTGCGGCGTTTGTGGTGTCTGCTCCGCTCTTGTACGAGTTGGTCGAACCGAACCGGCTGTCCGGGGAGGTCTTGGCCTGGCAATGGGTTCGGCTCTTTTCGCCAGTGGTGAACCTGTACGCCGTGGTTTTCTTGATTGGTGGAGCGATCTGGTCGGCATGGGTTTACTGGCGCCGCGGTGACGCCTCGTCGCGAGTCCTCGGAAACATTCTGATCGCCGTCGGGGCGATTCTCCCCGGGGTTGGAGGAGGGTTCGCCCGTGCCGGGGTTGTCGAGGTTCTTTACGTCACCGAACTGATCGGACTCCTCCTCATCTGGGCGGGTTATCGGGCCATCGCAGGAGATCGACTGATCTCGATCCACAGGGTCCAACGGCGCCCGTCGTCCCCTTCCATTGCGAAACCAACCTGAGGTACCCAAGCATGATGAAAACCAAGATCTCGCTGGCGTTTGCCCTCGCCGCGGCACTGACTCTCGCCGCGTGCGGTGCAGAGGACACAGCCGAATCGACAACACCGGTGGCCGAACAGGAGGCCACGACTACGCCGACGACTCCGGCCACGACAACCACGACCACTCCGACCACAACAGTTGCGGAGGGACGGGTTTTCGTCGGAGCTGATGGAGTTGAGACCGCGATCGACGACATCTCGCGCATCGTGTCCCTCAACGGGGATCTGACCGAAATCATCTTCGAGCTTGGACTTGGCGAGAATGTGGTGGCTGTTGATGTCACCACCACCTATCCCGCTGATGCGGCCGCTATGAACGATCAAGGCCAGACAGTGGGTTTTGCCCAACAGCTCGCGGCGGAGGCCGTGCTCCGGTTCGATCCGACTCTGGTCATTGGCGATCAGCAAGTCGCGCCGCCTGAAGTGATCGAACAGCTGCGAGGCGCAGGCGTTCCAGTGGTCATCCTCGAAACCCAAACCACGCTTGACGGAGTCGAGACCAAGATCAGTCAGGTGGCGGAGATTCTCGGGGTTCCCGCAGAGGGTGCCGACCTGGCGGAGAGGGTGATGGCTGAGATCAACGCGGCACAAGATCTCGCCGAATTCGACGACTCAGACCCCACTGTGGCTTTTGTCTATGTGCGAGGACCTCAGGTGGTTTTCCTCTTTGGTGCCGGAATGGCTACCCAGGCGATGATCGAGGGAGCCGGTGCAATCGACGCAGGGGTTGAGGCAGGTGTGTTTGGGCCGGCGCCGCTGACCCCCGAGGCGCTAGTCGCTGCAGCCCCTGCAGTGATCGTCTTGCCCGAGGCAGGTCTCGCCGCTTTGGGCGGGATCGAGGCTTTCCTCCAACTCCCCGGAGTCGCCGAGACGCCGGCCGCAATGAACAGCGCCTTCCTTGCCTATGACGAGGCTTACTTCTTCAATCTTGGGCCACGGGCCGGTCAAGCCCTGGATGAGTTCGTCCGCGATCTGTATCCCGACATCGACGGTTGACAGCAAACTCAGAGCTCGTAACAAGAATCGACCCCTACGCAGGCCGTCGCCGATGGTTGGCGCCTATGGCTGGGCTGTTGTTGACCGTTACGGCTTGGGCAGCATTGTCGTTCGGGGCTGTGGCGGTGCCAGCCGAAGAGGTGTTCGGGGTTCTCGCCCGCAAGATCGGGCTGAGCCTGTTCGCTGAGCCCTCCTCCCAGGCCGAGGCGGTTGTGTGGAGTATCCGAATGCCCCGATTGCTGCTTGCCTTCACGGTCGGGGCCGCGCTCGCCCTCGTTGGTGGAATGCTTCAGGGACTCCTGCGCAACAAGCTCGCCGATCCCCATCTTCTCGGGATCGGTCCAGGCGCGGCGATCGGGGCGGCGATCGGCTCGGCGGCCGGTGGGGTGCAAGGCGCGATCGCAGGGGGCGTGGCAGCCGGGGTGATCACCGCATTCGCCGTAAGACGACTGGCCCGGAGAGCGTCGATCGACCCCACGCGGATCATCCTCGCCGGTGTTGCACTCGGCGCCGCGCTCAGTGCGTGGGTTGGGTTTGTCGTCTTTGGGGCAGACCGGGCCAAGGTGCCTCCCATCGAATTCTGGTTGCTCGGGAGTCTGACCGGATCGACCTGGAGAGCGTTCTGGACGGTGCTGGTCTTCATCGTGATCGCTGCCATCGTGATGCTTGCCTCGGCGCGCTTTCTCGATGTCTTTGGGCTCGGGGAGGCCGACGCCAGACACCTGGGGATCGACGTCGACCTCGTTCGCACCGTATTGCTGATTGCGGCGGGAGCAGCCGTCGGAGCAACTGTGGGAGCCGTTGGGGTAATCGCCTTCGTCGGCCTTCTGATTCCCTTTGCCGTTCGACGCTTCACCGGCCCACTACACCGCTACCTTTTGTGGGCGACCTTGGCCTGGGGGGCAATATTCGTTGCCGCGGCGGATCTTCTAGCCCGCCTCGCCCTAGAGCCCATCGAGATACCGGTCGGCCTCGTCACCGCAGCGTTCGGCGGTCCGGTGTTTCTATGGCTTCTGACCAGGCGCCAGGATGCCTGAAGCCACGGTGGTCGCCCGTTCCCTCACCTACCGAGTAGGAGACGCCACGCTCGTCGCCGGGGTCGATTTCGAAGCAACCCATGGCGAACTCGTCGCTGTGATCGGGCCGAACGGAGCAGGTAAGTCAACCCTCCTCAATCTCCTGGCGGGCAATCTACGACCCACTGAAGGCCATGTCCTTCTTGACGGCGTAGACACATCCGATGCCCTACCCGGCGATCTTGCCCTTCTCCGCTCGATGCTCACCCAGCGGGAGCCGATCGATATTCCCTACACGGCAGCCCAAGTCGTTCAGATTGGACGTTTCCCACATCGACGAGATGCTGCGGCTGTAGCCGAGGCCATGGAGAGCACCGACACCACGCAGTTCGCGGCCCGCATCTACGCCACGCTGTCGGGTGGTGAACAGACCCGCGTTTCCCTTGCGCGGGTGCTCGCCCAGGACACACCGATCGTATTCCTCGACGAGCCCACGACTGCTCTAGACGTGGCTCATCAAGAGCGGGTCATGAGGGAAGCCGTCCGCGTTTCCCGACAACACCGAGCGGTTGTCGTCGTTCTGCACGACCTCAACTCTGCGGCCATCCATGCCGACCGAATCGTGCTTATGAACCAAGGAGCGGTTGTCGCCGGGGGCCTGCCAAGCGACGTGCTCCAACAAGACCTGCTCACAACGGTCTACGCGCAGCCGATGGTGGTGGTCGATCACCCGTTCCGGGACTGCCCCCTCGTGCTCACAGCCGATCGGTCTCCACGAACGTAAGGCC
>QIDW01000099.1 GCA_003230435.1 Acidimicrobiia bacterium
CTGGTGGACGGGCGCGTCGTTATGTGTCCATGGCTCGGGCCGCCCACCGATTCAAGTCGACTTTTCTCTCGTGGAAGTATCGGCAGATCTCGACCGATCAGGCCGAACAGCTCTTCTCGGCGGCCGAACAACTGCCTGACAAGTATCCCGACGCTGAAAGTGTCCTCCTGGAGATTGTGGGGGATACACCCGATGAGACCCGTCAGATCCTCGACTACTGGAGACACTCGGTCGACAGGCCAGGTGTGCTCATAGAGGAGGATCTCCAATTGGCGCGTCGCCGTCTTGATGTGACTCGTAAGGCCAACGGGATGGTGGCCGGAAGTTTCGAGATGACCAGCCTCGCCGGTGAAACGTTGATCACCGCCCTCGACGCTGTGACACCGCCACCCGCCGAATCCGACGAGCGGACAGCCTCACAGAGAAGCGCCGACGCCCTGGAAGACCTGAGTCGCAGCTTCCTCGAAGGAACAGCCTCTCCTGAGGTGGGTGGGGAGAACCCCCATCTCAACATTCACGTCGACCTCGACGCTCTTAGAGGTTTAGCGGGTGGGCTTCATGAGACAGAAACCGGTCACGTTCTATCAGTCGACGATATCCGCCAACTCGCCTGCGACTCCTCTCTGCATCGTCTTGTCATGAACGGAGAATCCGAGATCATCGACGTCGGCAGACGGACCAGGGTGATCCCTGCGGCTTTGAGACGGGCCGTAATCGCCAGGGACCGCCACTGCACCTACAAAGGATGCGACCGGCCGGCCCGATGGTGCGACGTCCACCACAAGATCCACTGGGCAGACGGAGGCGAAACCTGTCTCGACAACCTCTGTCTCCTCTGCCGATTTCACCACACCCTCACCCACCAAGAGGTCGACGACCTAGTCGGAGCTCGACCTACATAGGGCCGCAGGCCCCTACCCACCAACCAGCCATACTGGACGTATGCATCGCAACATCTCAGAGTTAGAGACACACCTAGACCACATTCTCGCCGCACCTTCGGACACCGGGCGGGTCGAGATGATCGTTCGCCGTCCTTTGGAAGGTGAACGTGAGGTCGTTCAGAACGGTGAACTGAGCCTTGACGAGGGACTTGTCGGCGACAACTGGAGAACAAGGGGAAACGCGAACACGGAGGACGGAGCCGCTGACCCACAGGCTCAAGTCACCCTTATGAATGCCCGGGCCACTGACGCTGTGGCTGCGACCCGCGATCGGTGGGCTCTCTGTGGTGATCAGCTTTATGTCGACTTCGATCTCTCCATCGACAACCTTCCCGCCGGGACGCGAATAGCTGTGGGCGATGCCGTTGTTGAGATATCGGCGAAACCCCACACCGGCTGCGCCAAATTCTCGAAGCGATTCGGGCCGGAGGCCCTGCGATTCGTGAATGTGGGAGTCGGCCGCGAGAACAGGCTCCGCGGAGTCAATGCCTTTGTAGTCCAAGCTGGGGCTGTCGCCGTGGGAGACAAGACCGAGAAGCTGACTATCTAGTGCAACATCGCTAGATCGCGGCGAACCAGCCCATCGACCCGCTATCGGCTAGCCAGTGTTGGTGTGGGTGGAACATGTACCTGCCGTAGTGGGGAAGAGTGAACTCGATCATGGCCCGCTGTCCCTGAGTGAGTGCAATGGTGTCGTCTCGGAAGGTCGGTGTTTCACCCATGCCGGCCGGATACACGTCGAAGGTCTCGGCGTGGAGATGGAACGATGCAAGCGGCTCGTACTCCAACATGTTCACAACGTAAACACGGACCGGCTCGTCCTTGACAACCTTGATCGGATGCGCGTCATAGAAACCGGCGACTCCATTCCAAGCGACAACACCGTTGCGCCCAATCTCATCGTTGGAGAAGCCGGAGAGAAGCAAAGCAACCTCTTGAGCCGGGGCTCTGCCTCCGGGCGGGTCGACGATCATCATCCCGTATAACCCTCGCGCAACATGCTCGGCAAGGGGTGCGGTGTGACAGTGGTACGGGTGCAACCCGACGGGACCGGCCTCGATCTCGTAGGTGGTCTCACCACCAGGCGGGATCGGCTCCCATCCGTCGTGTTCCGGTCGGTGGGCGCCGTGGAAATGAAGGTTGTGGGAGTGACCGGTCCTGTTCTTGAAACGGATGCGAACCAGATCGCCTTTCGTGACGCGGATGATCGGTGCGGGGACTGTTCCGTTGTAGGTCCAGGCATCGAAGTAGACACCGCCGGCTACTTCGAGCAACCGCTCCTCCACCACGATCTCGACATCTCGAACTGTGCCGTCCGGCTTGTTGTCGTACTCGGGTGGGAACGTGTGGGCGTCGAGTGCGTCCGACTCCAGACCGGGTGGCATCCCATTGCCTCGCCCATAGACAGCGCCTAACACGTCGTCGCCAACCACCGTGTTGTCGAGGTCCACCGATCCTGGCGAGTACTCATCACCACCACCGGTGGCCCGGGCCTGGTCGGTTGTCACCCGCCCGAGAACCGTGCCACCAAGGAGGACCGCTCCTCCCATACCGACCTTCTTGAGAAGCTCTCGGCGAGAGACACCATCTTCAGTCATAGGTCAGGTCAGACCACTCCCCCGGCGACGAGACCGATCACAAGGAACAGCGCGTAAACAGCGATGCCACCCGCGAGAAGGACCCACCGATACACCGCAGGGATCTGGCTCTTCCCGAAGATGTAATAGGCGACAACCCCCAGGAAGGGGATCACAAGGATGGCGAACATCCAACCGATGCCGGCCCCCTTGCTCAGATCATCGCGTTTGATTATCTCCAAGAGGGCTATCACCACCCAGGCCGCGAAAAGCACCAGCGGTAGAACGTATGCGTAGAGGCCGATGAAGCCTCCGAGGGCTGAGCCGAAGGTCACACCCATGAGATTGAACCCTTTCCCTTGTGTTACTTGTAGATCTGATGGCATCGCCGGAGTCTCGATCGAGTCGAGATCTGGCTTGGCATTTGCGTAGACGTTGACTGCCGGAACTACCGGGGCGTCTGCGCCCCCGGGCATCTGCGGCTGCGGACCCGGATGGGGCATGTCGCCGTAGAAGACCTCGGTGTCCAGACCAAGACCGCTTTCGATCACCCTCCCAAACAGAGCGGAGAACGAGCCCAGTTCCCAGAGCACCGGAAACCGCAGACCCTCGCATGGCTGTTTGAACTCGAGAGCGGGCGGCATCGTCCAACCGAACTCGTTTTGCGCGAAACAGTTTCCTGATTCGGCAGGGCCCGCTAGCGTCAAGTCGCCCAGAAATGACCCCTTCACCACGTTGTCAACCACCGTGTTGCTGGTCGCCATGTAGACGTTGCGATCCACGTTGGCACTCAAGAGAATCCCGTTCTGGGGATGGTTGACAATGAGATTCTTGGTGATCAGTGAGGTTTCGGTGCCGGCAGCAGCCACGCCATTCCCCTGGATGGCCCATTGAGCTCCCTTATGTGGGAAGTCCGCATATCCGTTGTCATGTATCAGGTTTCCGGCCACCACGACGTTCTCAGCCGGCGGAAGTAGCTCCGCGTCGAGGGAGTTTGGGGCGATGCCTGTGCCGTTGTAGCGGAAGATGTTGTTGACCAGGTAGATCTCGGTCGAAGCGTTGGACCCCGAATAGCCGAGACCGCTCCGCTCGCCGACGGAGTCGGTGATGACCGCATCACACGGATTGCACTGGCCGATGTAATAGGCAGCGTCGGGAGACCCCGAGGCATACGAATACTCGAAGAGACCATCGCCCGAGTCGAAGGAGTAGATGCCGTAGTCACCGTTGTTGATGGCGGTGAGATATGAGCCCCGATACCCGCGAACACCGTTCCAGAAGAAACCGTTGATGGTGTGGTTCATCGCTGTCATGTTCTCCACCACGACACCATCCGCGAACAACACCTCAACTCCGTTGAAGCGTTCGAATTCGCCGTCGATCACCACCTCGTTGCGATCGACTCCGCGGATCGTCAGGCCGGGCGTATTGACGCTGACCGTCTCTTTGTAGACGCCTTTGTCGACAAGGACCAGATCACCGGGATCGGCGGCATCTACCGCCGCCTGAATTGTCGGATACTCGGACGGGACGTTTCGAGTAGTCCCGGTCCACTCCGACGGTGAGTCTGTCGATCTGTCGCCGGTAGCCGCAGGGGAAGCTTCACCGACTGGCGGGCCCGCGCATGCAGCAAGTACGAGCGCCGCACCGAACGCCAGCGGAAGAATCCGCCGAAGCCTCATTCGTCACTTTTTCCAAAAAGGCTCTTGAACCATGCCCAGAGGGAAGCAAAGAACAGCGACACACCTTTTACGTCTGAGGCCTGAATTGCCTCTGCCTCCTCGTGCGTGCCCGCTTCGAGCTTGGCTTCGAGGCATGCCACGAAGTCCTCAATGAGGCGCCGCGACATTTCGTTGATCAGACCGGTGCGTCCGAATTGTGCAGCCGGACCGGAGAGTTGAATGTTGGCATCGACGGAAACTCTCGAACCGGCACCGTCAGGCTTCACCGAGTATTCGACCTTGACCTGACCCCGGGAGCCACCCTTCTTGTCTACCCCTTTGCCTTCGATGGTGGCCGATCTGGACGCCTCGTCCGTCGTCACGGTCGCCTTGCCCTCGAATGCGGCTGTCATCGGGCCTAGCTTCGAGGAAAGGGTTCCCTCATAGGCTCCGTCTTCGGTTCGACCGGTGAGCTCGGCACCGGGAAGACATAGAGCTACCGATGGCACATCCTGGAAGAACTGCCAGACCACGTCGGGCGAGCGTGCTACGACAAATTCCTGCGAGATTCTCATGATGCTCCTGGAGATCAGAAAGGAAACGTTTGAACCGTAGTGATTCGGCAGCCTCTATCTCAATGAGAATCGATCAGTGGTGCCGAGTGTCACCCGCAAGAAGTTGGATCGCATGGGGGATCACATCCAACACTGCTTCGAGACTCTCGGTGGCGCCACGCGGAGAACCCGGCACGTTGATGACGAGGGTCCCCCCTATCGAACCGGCCCGAGCCCTGGTCAAGGCTGCCATAGGCGTCTTCTTCAGACCGCCGGCCAGCATGGCATGGACCAGACCGGGTGCTTCCTTTTCGAGCACGGACTCTGTCGCCTCCGGCGTCACGTCTCGATGGCTGAAGCCCGTTCCTCCTGTGGTGACCACGAGTTGGGCGGACGATGAGGCGTTCATGATCGCGTCTGCGATGTCGTCGGTCTCGTCGGCGACGAGCATCCTGTTGACAATGAATCCGTTGTTGGTGAGAAGATCCTCGAGGGCGGCGCCGGAAAGATCCTCACGCACACCTGCGGACACACCGTCGCTGACAGTGATGACTACCGCTGGAGTGTCGTCTAGTGACAGACCACTAGCCCCACATTCTGGGATCGAGGGAGACACCCCCCTGCAGAACCGTCAAATAGAAGAGCAAGATCACGATCAGAGTGATTCCGAGACCGTAGGGCCATAGGGTGGTTCGCTCGTCCTCGGGACCTTGAACGGTGGTGGTGCCAGGGGCAGCAGCGAGTGTTGCCAGGAACATCACTGCTGTCAGCGGCAGTGACCGGATCACGAGGCTTTCGGTGTCAGGCAGGAAAAATGGAATCGCCAGAAACACCGACGCGGCGGCGGGGATCAGGGCAATCCAAAGAGCGAATGTGAGTCTTTTCCGCCCATTCGAAACCAGCCTTCGATGAGGTGTGAACGCTAGGAAGGCAGACGCCGCGGCAAGAGCGATCAGAAGTAGCCCTACGCCTCCGCCTGCTGCGATAACCACGTCCAGCCCCGGTGGGGCGTCAAGCGTCGCGTATGCAAGCGCGAGTTGGCTGTCGCCGTCGAAGGGCAGCATGATCGCCTGACCCATCGCCTGGCGGAGAACGTGAAGGACCATCCAAAGGAAGGTCAGACGCGGGATGCCGTGGCCGCGTTGAGTGGGGTAGGCAAATAGGGCAACGAACCCCACGATCAAAGTCAGCAGGAATCCGCCTGCCCACGCCACATCGCCAACGCCGGTGAATTCGACGCGGTTGTTGTAGAGCACAGCGTTTCCACCCAGGATCTCGGCAAGCAGACCGTCACCAAAGTCGTCGAGGAACTGGGCGATGATGATCCCCAGTGTCGAGCCGAGGGCTGCCGCAAACACCAGCGGCGGGCCTATTCGATTCACTGGCCGGGGCGCCGCTGTCTCGGCTGTTGACGTCTCACTGGTCACAGGCTGTGATGCTAAACGCGAATCCTGGCGGGAACAGGTCTCCGTTTAGTTGCCCCACCGAAACGAGTCCTGGTTCGCATGGCAGGCCTTCTTCCCGGACGCGGAATTCTGGACCGGATTAGCCGCCGGCCACCACCAGCGTCCCGATCATCCAGATCAAGAACAACCCGATTGCGATCATCAGCACGGGACCGGTGCGCTTCCAGTTGACCGCCATCCAGGCACCTCCAGTCAAAACCAGGACACCGAGAACGACCGACCACCAGGTGGGGGTGAGACCTGAAAGCGCTCCCCCCGTCGCCAGCACAATCACCATGACGACAAACCCCGCAGCGACAAGGGCATACAGAACCTGGCGAGGAGTCGTCTCGCTCATATGACACCGGCCGCCGAGGCGACCTTGCGATACCAATCTGACAACGACTCGACTGTCTCGTGGGCATTCAGGCCACTTGGGTTGGGAACAACCCACAACTCCCCGCTGCCAACTGCGTCACTCTGTCTTCCAAGGTGCGCATGAGGTCGGCCAAAGGCATCCCGGTAGGCGGTAACCCCGGCCACGGCAACTACTTTGGGATGTAAGTCCTCCGACAGGTCGTGGATTCTTCGGCCTCCGGTTCGCAACTCCTCGGCGGTCAGCTCCGATGCCTTTGCGGTTGCCCTGCTGACGAGGTTGGTTATCCCGATACCGGCTCCAAGGAGGTCGGCGCGTTGCCGCTCATCCATCCCCACGCCCGGGTCGAGATCCCAATCGATTACCCCGGCACGGCGGAGAGCTGGATAGAAGCGGTTCGTCGGATGACAGAAGTGGGTGTTCGTTGCGGCTGTCCAAAGACCGGGGTTTATGCCAACAAACAGGAGCCGAACGCCGGGTCCGAGGAGGTCCTCGACCGGCTTATCGCGGAACGACTCGAGTTCGGATCGAGTGAACCGAGCCATGAGGCTCAGTGCCTACTTCTTCTGGCTTTCGTAGTAGGGGTCGTCGCCGGAAGCATGGTCGGTCACATCGACCACCTGGGTGAGTTCGTCGATCGCTTCGAGGATGATCTTCTCAATACCCTGCTTGAGAGTCACCTCGGCAAGCCCGCAGCCCTGACAGCCGCCGAACAGTCTGAGATAGGCGATGGTGCCATCAACCGAAACCAATTCGGCACCTCCTCCGTGGGAGGCAATAGCCGGGTTCACTTGTTCGTTGATCACCTGATTGACACGATCTACGAGCGGTCCGGAAAGGTCGCCTTTTGGCGCCGACATGCCGGGTGACTCCGGAGAGTTTGGGTTGTTCATTGCCAGACCCTGATCGGTCAACTCGAGTGTTGATCCCTCCAGTTTCCCGATATCGGTCTCGGGGAAGATGATCGCCAGATCACCATGACGCTCTTCGACCCATCCGTCCTTTCTGTCCGCCAAAGGCACGAAGGCGAGTTCGTAGGAGAACTGAGAGCCGTGGAAGCCGGTCACCTCGACTGAAAGGGCGAACTCGTCCTCTCCCGGTTCGTTGTCTCTCAGTTGGCCGATCATTTCGAGGGCGTCTTGTGCTACGCCGAGAACTGTGGTTTCAGACATCTGCCAGGATGATAATCCTATTCGAACTCTCAACATATGCCTAGAGCCGTCGTAATACTTCCCAGCACCACATACCGAGCACATGACTTTGTGTCCGCAGCAGAGTCGCTCGGGATCGATTTGGTGGTGGCCTCAGAGAACCCGCCGCCGTTCGACATGGGCGACAGATACCTCCAAATCGACTGTTCGAACCCTCAAAGCGCGGCCGATTCGATAGCTACGATGGGAGACGAAATCGCCTTCGACGGTGTGGTGGCTGCGGACGACTCTGGCGTCATGGTCGCATCGCTGGCAGGAACCACGCTCGGGCTCGCCGCCAACACCCCCGACGCAGCCGGGGCCACCCGGGACAAACTTCTTCTGAGAAACCGTCTCGAAACGGCCGAGGTGCCACAACCTCGCTTTGCGGCGCTCGAGCCAAATCAGTCGGCCGAGGAAGTATCTGAGGCAGTCGGTTTTCCTCTCGTCGTCAAGCCTCTATCCCGGTCGGCGAGTCAGGGAGTCATCCGGGTCGACCGTCCCGAAGACCTCCCCGCGTCGATCGACCGGGTCCGTCGGATAATCGGAGACCACGAGCACTCCCAGCGTCTCCTTCTCGAGACCTACCTCCCCGGGGACGAAGTGGCCGTCGAAGGGTTGGTCAGGAACGGTGAACTGATGGTGCTTGCGATCTTCGACAAGCCGGACACCAGTGAGGGCCCCAGCTTTCCTGAGACGATTCTGGTGACGCCGAGTCGTCTCTCCGACGAGAGCCAACAAGAGTGCATCCGCGTTGCAGAGGCGGCCTTGCGCGGGTTAGGTCTCACACACGGACCGGTTCACATCGAACTCAAGATTCACAATGACCGCGCGAGCGTTATCGAAGTCGCTGCAAGATCGATTGGCGGTCTTTGCTCGAGGAGTCTCAACTTCGGGCTCATGGGCACGACCCTCGAATCCTTGATACTCAGAAATGCCGTTGGGATGGACAAGCCCGAGCTTCGCCGCGAGCAACACGCCAGCGGTGTGTTGATGATTCCTATTCCCAGGTCGGGAGTCCTCGACTCGATCGATGGCATCATCGAGGCCCGGGAGATCCCCGGCGTCACCGGAGTCGACATCACGATCAGCGTAGGCTCGGAGGTGGCAGCCGTACCGGAGGGAGATCGTTATCTAGGATTCGTATTTGCCCGGGCTGACACACCGGAGACCGTCGAATCAGCACTCCGGAAGGCCAAGACCACAATCGTTGTTTCGGTGACCTGACACATGACTGCGAAATTTTGCCCGGTTCCCAAAGGCCTCAACACCTTCAAGCTCAACTTGACGGTTAATTCTTACCCGCGATTCGGCGCGTAAGACGATTTTGTCATTTGCATGGACACCGTCCTCATCTTCGCCGGCAGCGAAGCTCCTCAGTTTGAGATGAGCGAGGAGCTCCCCAAGCCCGATCTGGTGGTCGCAGCCGACAGCGGATACGACTACGCCGTCAGACTCGGTTTTCGAGTCGATGTCCTGATAGGTGACATGGACTCGATCAGTGAGATCGA
Source organism: Acidimicrobiia bacterium (assembly GCA_003230435.1). Lineage (GTDB taxonomy): Bacteria > Actinomycetota > Acidimicrobiia > Spongiisociales > ZC4RG35 > SZUA-217. Next base: position 9,259 of record QIDW01000099.1, read on the forward strand.
GGTACCCGGTCATGTGATCGTCGAACGACATCCGACCGACAAGGACGCCAGCGATCTGGACCTTGCCCTGGAACTGGTGGTCAGGGACGCACCCGAGCGGGTGGTGATCGTCGGTGGCGCCGGTGGACGTCTCGACCACGAGCTTTCGACTGCCGGCCTGCTCTGTTCCGATCGATGGCGACGCATCGATGAAGTCGACTGGGTCTCGACCAGAGGCTGGGCCTACGTGGTGAGAAGACGAAGAATCATTCACGGCGACGTTGGTTCGACTCTGTCGCTCATTCCCATGGGCGGCGACGTCAGCGATGTTCACACCAGCGGTCTGAGATGGGACTTGGCCGGGCACACCCTCGTCTACGGCAGCACGACGGGGCTTTCCAATGTCATGCGGGCCCCGGTAGCCGATATTCGGATTGGAGAGGGATGTTTGCTCGCGGTCATTGCCGCCGATTAGCCCCCCAACCCAAGCACAACAGCAGGATTCAACGCCGAGTACCCGTTGAGATACTCGCTCCTCTCCAACTTGAGACGAGCGACAATGGACTCGTACTCCTCGAGTCGGCCCTGGCTCTCATACAGACGGCGTGGCTGCAGGAGCTCGACGTCCGTCACCCCCGGTACCGAACCTGCAACGTCATACCCAAAGTCCTGATCCGATTGCCATTCGATAGTGCCCTCCACAATCCCCTGAACGATCGTGGACGAGTCCGTGATGCGAACCTTCTTCGAGCCCTCTCCTTCTCCGCCAATTCGTCCTGTGTTCAGAACGTATGCCTCGAGCTCGGGCATTGTCTCCAACAGCTCGAGCAGTCGGTTGCCCTGCATCGAGTCGTCATCAAAGAAGAAGGGGTTTGTGCCCGGAACCCGGAGACTCTTCCCCGCTTCAGCGGCTCCGCCGGCCGAAGTCCCCTTGGTCTCTCCGAGCATGAAGTAGGCCGGGATCTGGTGGCGGCTGAGCCGGGCCACTGCCGGAATCACATGGTCTGACCGATTGAGGATCAGTAGATAGCTGGCCGATGGCACGGCCCTCGGATCTCTGTGCCGGATATTGGCCAGAGGGAAGGTACAACGACCGTTGGCCGTGTAGGAGGTGTCGAAGAAGTCAACCAACCCATCTGGGGTGACAGCCACGTTCTCGAGCCAGGCATCCGGACGGGTCGTACCGCCGTAAATGGTTGGCTCGTCGTCGGGATCCAAACCGTATGTCTTGGCGAAACAACCGGCCTCCGTGGTGTGCACCAAGCCTCCGGGCATCAGCCCGACAAAGTCATCTTGGCACGGCAGGGAACCTGCTTGCTGTCTGAAAGTGGTCGTGGTCTTTCCGGTTCCGGATAGCCCGATGATCAACATCGACTCTTCGCTGCCGCTTCGTGTCGACTCGGCCGGAAAGGTCTTCAAACCGGCGTGAAGAGCGAGACCTCCGCGGTCAAACACGAGACGGTTCCACATGCGGAGACCACCCATTTTCGATTCACCGAAGTAGTCGGAGCCAAAGACTCTGGTTACCCAGTTCTCCAGATCGACGATGATGAGCCGGTCGTCCGGCTTACCGGGGGCCGGCATGTTCGGCGTGTAAACCACTGTGAACTGGGGAGTCCACTCGGCATCTGGTGGGAAGTAGAGATGGGATTGCATCCCCGCGATGTTTGGTTGTGACGCCTCGATATAGAGACGACATCCGGTACGGAACTCCGGATCGGGACCAATGTATCCCTCGATCAGGAGCATGTCCTGGGATGCGATATAAGCATCCTGTTGTGCTGCCCAGTCGTCGGCCTCCGCTTGGGAGATCCGGTTCTGATGGATGTCACGGTCAGAGACGAAGAAGGTCGAGTTCTTCAGGCGTGCTGTGACTTCAGCCTGATAATTCAGGTTCTCGAACTCGGTTTCCGTAAGACGTGGCATGACAGCCACGGCCATCTGCCGCAGCCTCTCCTGGCCGGGGTTGCGCCCGACGGATTTGGCGTCGGGCAGTCGGAACATTGGCAGAGCTCTCCCTGAGGCTGTCGTGGACCATCGCAGGCTACTCCGGAAAAGGGAGCTATCCGGCTGTCGAGAAACCCGCAGGCATCGACCAGCCTTCGAGACCGGCGATCAGATTCTCGACCGCCAACGCAGCCATCGCATTCCTGGTTCGGACGGATGCACTCCCAAGGTGCGGCACTACGAGACAATTGGGCAACGAGAGGAGCGGGTGATCGGGAGGAAGTGGCTCGGGATCTGTGACATCCAGCGCGGCACCGGCGATCCGGCCTGAAAGCAACGCTTCAATCAAGTCAGCCGTGTTGACAAGGGGTCCACGCGCCACATTGACCAGGTAAGCCGTCGGTCGCATGAGACGCAGTTCCGAGGCACCGATCAAGCCCCGGGTTGCAACGTTGAGTGAAGCGGACAGAACGACATGATCCGACTCACCCAATAACACTTTCAGAGGGACGTGGTCGGCGTCGGGCAGATCCTTGCTGGTCGGTGACGAATAGAGGACACGCATCTCATAACCGGCCGCCCGTCTGGCGATGGCACTGCCAATTCTGCCCATGCCCACGATTCCAAGTGTGGTGTTGTGAAGATCGCCACCAGTCAGGTGAAACGGCTCCCAGGGCCCCCACTTCCCCGAGCGAACCTCTCTCTCGCCCTCGAACAGCCGCCGTGCCGCCGCGCCAAGCAAGGCGAAGGCTGAATCGGCGACCGTTTCGGTGAGAACTCCCGGTGTGTGACCCACCAGGATCCCACGTCTCGAGCATTCGTCGGTGTCGATGTTGTCCACACCGACCGCCATCTGGGATATCACACGAAGATAAGACGCCCGCGCGAGAAGCGAAGGCCCAATCGCATCGGTGATCATGCACAGCAAACCGTCCGCCGTTGACGTTTCAGACACCAGGACATCGTTGGGAACAGGCCCGTCGCCATCCCACATCGCCACATCGGTCACCTGACGCAACGGGTCGATGAGTCTCTCAGGCAGCTCTCTCGTGACGTAAACACGATCCACAGATCGAAGGCTAAACGGCTGCGGTTCGAGACCGATAGGGTTGTGTGATGAAAAGGGGCGCGCTCTCAGTTGCTCTCGCTATCGCCATCGGCGCATGCGGCGGTGCTGTGGTGTCGGAACCGTCTCCCACCACCAGCACCACGACCGTTGCCGAGATTCTCGCTCCGCCGCCTGAAACTGACGCAGAGCCGGTCGACGTGCCAGAGGTCGACGTGCCACAGGCCGACAACCGACCCGTCTACCAGGGCTTCGAAACCGAGCTGAGCAAACACAGCTCACTGGTCGCCAGGACGCATGGTGATACCGAGGTCTACGCCGCTCCTGGTGACGATGAGCCGCTAGTCACGATACCGGCAACGACCATCCTGAATACCGTCACTGTGCTGACCCTCGTTGGAGAACCAATCGATGGTTGGGCGGAGGTCATGCTGCCGATTCGTCCCAATGGGAGCACCGGGTGGATTCGCGTCGAAGACGTCAACCTCTATTTGGTACAGGGCAAGATTGTGATCGACCTGAGCGCCAAACAGCTCACCTACACCGTTGACGGCGAAGAGATAATCAGCTCGACAATCGCCATAGGCAGCAAACAGAATCAGACACCCATCGGAGTTTTCTTCGTCACCGACAGCGTGACTCTGGCGAACCCCAACAGCATATGGGGGCCCCACGCGCTAGGGCTCTCGGCGCGCTCTGACACCATTTTCGAGTACAACGGAGGGGATGGGATCATCGGAATTCACGGAACTAGCAACGACTCAGCGCTGGGCAAAGCGGTGTCGCTGGGGTGTGTGCGTATGCCCAACGATCTGATCACGGAACTCTACGACCTGGTCCCTCTCGGCACCCCAGTAGAGGTCCGTGCCTAGGTTCGCGGCCGTACCGATGCGTTTGACAATACGGTCGTACCTCGCTCTTTCGTCTCGGCGGTCACGATCAAGACGTCGCCTTCATCCCAAATCCTCGTGATCAGTGTCTCCCCCGGAAACACATGTCCGGTGAACCGGGCCTTGTACGAGGCAAGCCTCCCCGGCTCTCCTCCAAGCGCGCTGTCTACGACTGCCTTGGCTATCACGCCATACGTGCAAAGACCATGGAGAATCGGCCGCTCAAAGCCGGCGAAACTTGCAAAACCGGGATCCGCGTGCAGCGGATTCTTGTCTCCCGAAACCAAGCGATAGAGCAAAGCCTGCTGGGGCAATGTGGGTGACTCGACAACCTGGTCCGGCTCTCGATCCGGCGCCTCGTAACCTGGGGGTGGGCCCGACTCGCCACCAAAGCCGCCCTCTCCCCGGATGAATATCGAAGACCGATTCGTGAAGAGAGGTTCACCGGTCTTGCCCAGGACTGAGACAATCTCGATGACTGCCAGGGCCCCCTTGCCCTTATCGAACACATCCACAACACGACCGCTCTGAGTCACGGCTCCCGACGTCGGGATTGGGTTGTGGACGATCAATTCCTGCTCCCCATGAAGAATCTGAGTGAGGTTGATATCGAACCCCTCGACCATCCCCATGCTCATCATCATCCCGAACGGTGGGATCGTTCCGAATGTGGGTACCGCTTGGAGATCGCCTTCGTATGCATACTTCAGCTCCAAAGGGTCGGTGGGCGGGTTACCGGCGCCCACACCGAGGTTGTAGAAAATCACATCCTCGTCGGTCCACGAATAACCCTCGGCCGCCAGCTCGGCTCCGACAACTTTGTCGACATCAATCGGCATTTCAGCCCGCCAGCATCTGACCGAGGAGCATCAACTCGTCGTTGATGTTGGACGGGATGATGTGCTCGGTGGTGTCGCGAATCTCATCGAGGTGCTCTGAGAGCTCCTCGACCGAAGGAACAGCCCCCTGACCGGCGAACCATCCTTCGTTCGTTCCTATGAAGACGCGCCCGTAGCGTCCACCACCAGCGGTGAAGATCTCGTGGGTGTACTCGTTGGACTCGGAGCAGAGAAAGACGACCATGGGTGTCACCTGGTTAGGATCGACCATCTCTGCGAACGGTCCCAGAAGGTCTTCGGTCATCCTGGTGCGCGCCACCGGGGCAATGACATTGGATTTGATGTTGTACTTCATCCCCTCGATGGCAAGAACGTTGGCGAGACCGACCAGCCCGGCCTTGGCAGCGCCGTAGTTCGCCTGGCCAAAGTTGCCAAACAGCCCGGCATTGGAGGACGTGAACACCAATCGGCCGTAACCGTTGTCTTTCATCACTCGAAAAGCAGGCTGGCTGACATAGAAGGCGCCTCTCAGATGGACTTCGAGAACCGATTCGATCTCGGCAGTTTCCATGTTGGCGAAAGACTTGTCTCGAAGAATCCCGGCGTTGTTGACCAGGATGTCCACTCCACCGAACTCATCGACAGCAGTCTTGGATGATGCCGGCTCCACCCTCCTCGGTAGATACCGAGTCGTAGTTCGACACGGCGTCACCGCCGGCACTCTTGATCTCGTCGACGACAGCGTCGGCAGCCGATGGCGACGCTCCGGTGCCGTCCACCAACCCACCGAGATCGTTGACCACAACACTTGCGCCACGACGGGCGAGCTCGAGCGCATAGGTTTTTCCGAGGCCTCCACCGGCCCCGGTTATGACAGCGACACGACCGTCGAAAGTGATTGGTTCACTCAAATGCTGACCCCTTGTTAGAGACCGAGAGAGCGCCCGACGATCTCTTTCATGACCTCGGTCGTTCCTCCGTAGATGGTTTGCACCCGAGCATCCCTGAATGCCCGGGCTATCGGATATTCCTCCATGTAACCCCAGCCCCCAAACATCTGCAGACAACGGCTGATCACCTTGTTTTCCAGCTCGGTGACCCACCATTTGGCCTTGGCGGCATCGGCGGCGCTCAACTCACCGGCGTTGAGGGCCATCACCTGGGCGTCGACATAGGTCTGGGCAACGTCCAACTCGGTGCGCATCTCTGCCATCGAGTGTTTCAGCGTCTGGAAGTTGCCGATCGGCCGACCGAACGCATGACGCTCCTTGACGTAATCGAGCGTCCAGTCGAAAGCGGTCTGCGTGTGTGCAACAGAGCCCACAGAGAGCGACAGCCTCTCCTGAGGAAGGTTGTCCATCAGGTGGACAAAACCCTTGCCCTCATCGCCAAGCAGGTTCTCCAGCGGGACCCTCACCTCATCGAAGAAGAGCTCCGCCGTATCCTGAGCATGGAGACCGACCTTCTCCAGGTTGCGGCCTCGGGTAAAACCCACCATGGCATCCTCTATGACCAGAAGACTCATTCCCGAATGTCGCTCCTCCGGGTTGGTCTTGACCGCCGTAACAATCAAGTCGGAGTTGATGCCGTTGGTGATGAATGTCTTGGACCCGTTGACGATGTAGCTATCGCCGTCGCGCAATGCAGTTGTCTTGATCCCGGCGAGGTCAGAACCCGCTCCCGGTTCCGTCATCGCAATTGCACTCATCAGTTCTCCAGAAGCCAGTCCCGGAAGCCATCGTTCACACTGCTCCTCTGTCGCCAGGTCTATGAAATACGGCACGACAACGTCGTTGTGGAGGGTGATGCACAACCCGGAACCCATCGCGTCCCCACGCATGAGCTCCTCGGCTATCACTGCATTGAAACGGAAGTCGTCGACTCCCCCGCCGTCATACTTCTCGGGAATGGCCATGCCGAGCATTCCTGCCCGACCGGCATTCCGAAAGACCTGCTTGTCGACAATGCCCGCTTCCTCCCACTCGGGAACGTTTGGGCTTATCTCCCGTTCGACGAAGTCGCGGACGGAGGCCCGGAACAGATCATGATCCGACTCGAAAATGGTCCGATTCATCCGGGGTTTTCTTGCGGGTGGTTAGACACCGGTGTACATAGCGTCGATCTCATCGGCGTATTTGTCGAGAACGACACGACGTTTCAGCTTCAACGATGGTGTCACCTCACCTGATTCAGGAGTCCACTCATCAGGCACGACGATCCACTTCTTCACCTGCTCGGCGTGGGAGACGGTCTCGTTTGCCGCCTCCACCGCCCTAGTGATCTCGTCCTGCACCTGGGGAAGCTGGCTGAAGCTGGCTAGATCGCTGTAGTCGATGCCATTTGCTGCGGCCCATTCCGGAGCCTCCTCGCCATCGAGACCGATGACCATGGAAATGAACTTGCGCTGGTCTCCGACCATCGCTGCCTTGGAGATGATCGGGTGGTTCCCGAGAGCCGTCTCCAGCTGAGCCGGGGCAACGTTCTTCCCGGCGGCTGTGATGATGATCTCTTTCTTACGTCCGACGATCCAAACGAATCCGTCCTCGTCGATCCGGGCGAGGTCGCCTGAATGGAGCCACCCATCCTCGGCATACGTCTCTTTGGTGGCCTGGTCGAGTTTGTAGTAACCCTGTGTTATCACTCCACCACGCATGAGCAACTCGCCGTCGTCGGCCGTCGCGACCTCGACACCCGGAAGTGCCTTCCCTACTGAACCAATCTTCACCGCACCGGGGATGTTGGTGGTGGCAGGGCCGGTTGTCTCCGACATCCCATAGAGCTCATAGAGCGGAATCCCGATCGTCATGAAGAACTTGACCAGATCGGGGTTTATCGGAGCTGCTGCGGTAATGGCGACTTTGACTTCGCCCATGCCAAGCCCCTCTCTCACCTTGGAGAGGACGATCTTGTCGAGGACTCCCGCCATCATCGGACCACTCTTGCCCTCCATCTCGGCGTCGACCCGCTTTGCGTTCTGAGCAAGCGCCTGATCGATAAGCGTCTTCTTGATCCCCTCCTCCCCGTCGAACCGGGCCATCAGACGGGCATGAAACTTCTCGTAGACGCGAGGCACTCCGACAAAAAGTGTGGGCTGCGCCGTCTGGATGTACTCGAGCACGGCAGCAATCGAAGGGCAGTACCAAACCTGGCCGGCCAGGTAGGTGCCGAGATAGTGGGTGGCCAGACGCTCGGCAATATGGGCCAGAGGCAGGTAGGACACCATCCTCGCGCCGATCTCGAGATCGGCAGCCCTCCGCAGAGACTCCAATGTCCATACGGCGTTGTACTGGCTGATCATCACGCCCTTGGGCGTGCCGGTGGTGCCCGAGGTATAGATCAGGGTGGCGAGTGTGTCAGGCGTTATGGCCGAGGCCGATCTGTTCACAGTTTCGGGATCCTCACTGAGCCGGTTGCTTCCCCTGGCAAGCAATTCGTCCCAGCTCAGAACCCAGTCAACGGTGTCGTAGTTCTCTGCACCCGACATGAGGACGATGTAACGAAGGTTGGGGAGCTCGGCCCGGATCTCCTCCCATCGTTTCATGAAGTCAAGGTTCTCGAGGATTGCGACGGTGGCCTTGCAGTTGTCCGCGATGTATTGGACCTGACTCGCCGCAAGCGTGGAGTAGACAGTGACCGGAGTTGCACCCGCATGGACCGCCCCGAAGTCAGCGATCACGTGCTCGGGCCGGTTTCCCGCCATAACAGCCACAAACTCCCCCCCGCCGACGCCGAGGGACTGGAGCCCTGCGGCCGCCTGATGTACGACATTTCTGTACTGCGACCAGGTCAGACTGTTCCAATCACCATCCTTCCAATGGACCGCTGCCTGATCCCCATACTGATCGGCGTTCCGATTGAAGAAATCAACAAGGGTCTTGCCTTCGACTACTGCATCGATTTCGGCTCGCTCTGCAAGCACTGCCTGCGCGTTCACGGTTCCTCCATTGGGTCAGGCGACTGCTCCGGACGAGCGGAGCATACCGATCTGGCTGGAGCTATATCCGAGCTGATCGAGAATCGAGTCGGTGTCGGCGCCGGGAATACTCGGGCCACCTGAAAGGGCACCCGGTGTAGCGGAGAACCGGGGTGCGGGGGCAGGTTGAGTTACATCGTCGATCTTGACAAAGGTTCCCCTCGACCTGTTGTGAGGGTGGTTCGGCGCATCATCCATCGACAACACAGGAGCGACACATGCATCG